>JASHVB010000954.1 GCA_030039695.1 Acetobacteraceae bacterium | reverse complement strand
TCCACGGAAAGGGCGTCCGGGGTTGAGTGACAGTCCCGCACGTTGATGATGTCAGCGAGGCCCACGATGGGTGCGTGGGTTGGCGCGCGCCTACACGCGCTCAGTTGTCTCCCCCAGGTGGCGGCGGGCCTCATCGGCATCGTTTCAACGTATCGGGCAACGTCCCACAGGAAGGCGGCGAGTTCCCGCGCGACAGCGGTGACAGTGATCGTTGTGCGCTTGCCTTTGGCGACAAGGCGGCGGTATCGCGCACACAACCTGGTTTGTGCCTTCCAAGCAATGTTCCGCACTCTCTCAGAAAGCTGTCGCGCTGACCTGAATTCGGGTCTGGCGGGATTTGGGTGCAGGTCGGATTGTGGCGAGGTCGATCGGAGAACCGAGATGGCGAAAAGGTCACTGGTGCCGGAGACCTCGCGCGTCGCCAGCTGGTCCGCCGCTTCGATCTCGGCCTGCAGTCGCTTCTTAGCCTCCGCCAGCGCATTGTGTGACCCGGTTGTCACGGCGCGGCCACTGACCCTCACCTGGAACCCCGCGTCGGAGGTGACGTCGACGTTCGGCGGGTTTGACTGGGCTCCGCTCAAAACGGCTGCACCTTCCGAGCAGGACATGGAGCGATCACGGACCGGCGGATGGATCGAACGGCAGCGTATTCGCGGACTTTGGTGATGCGGTCTCTCCGGCTGGCATCGGCAGTGGCGCCAACAATTTCGAAGACGACGACGACGCCAGGAATGGTTCTGGCTGTAGCCTCGAATCCAAGGCGTGCAGGACTATCGCTGGCGCGCTGTTAGTCAAGATGGTGTTGCGTTGGACATCCTGGTTCAGGAACGGCGCGATGCGAAAGCCGCCAAGCGCTCCTTCAGGAGGTTGCTCAGGGGACTGCAGTACAAGCCGCGGGCGTCAGGCGAGATACGGAATGCGCTGGTGTTTTCTATTGCCCAGGCTTGATGCAAACGAGCGGGCTTGCTCGGCAACGCGCCAATTCCTGCATGAGTTTCAACAACCCGGGCGGAACATCGAACGTCACCTGATATATACGGCCTTTGTCACCTAGCACATCCACAAACCACACATCCGGGCTCAGGACAGCGACGCCGCCTGGGCCGGTCATCGTCGCACCGAGCGCCGGGTCAACTTTCTCGCCACGGGAGCCTGTTCCGGCCATAACGGTCGCAACACCGCTCGCGGTATTAACTGCGAAAAGTTGATTCCCGGCGGCCGCAGTCAATGTTTGACCATCCGGACTGACTCCAAAGCTCCCCACGTTGCCGTCTGATTCTGGAGGAGCGGGCCCGTCGTCACCTGTGTCTTACTCCTGTAGGAGCCGTTGATTGGGGGATTAAGCCTCCAGATGGTTGTGCTTGACGCCTCAACGTAGCCACTGCCGGACAATATGCTGAAACTCCGCCTGGCTCATACCATTGTGCGGAAGAAAGAGGATTTCGGTTCAGCCTCGTCCCAAGAACTTAGCGATCGCACCCATATCGCTGGTGAGCACGGCTTTGAACGGGCCACGATTCTTCCACTCCGGATGCCGCGGGACCATGGAATGCACTCGGTCTAGGGCAAACATCGCCTCGGTCTAGACGGGATCCTCGACCCACAACGTTCCGTCCTGGTCGAACGTGGCAATCCGATCCTCAGGTACAGACGCAAACTGACGCAGCCGGGGATGCCACAAACCGTAACAACCGACTGCTCGTGCAGCGTGCGTCAGTTTCACCAGCGCGTTTTGCCAATCGACGGAAACGATGAAGGGGGAATTAACTCTCTGGCCATGCAATCGGATATGCCAATCCACTACATCGTGCTGTGGCACAACCCGTGCCGATCAACCATGAGGCCACCATGCCCGAGTCTGACAGCCTGGACTACGTGAACCTTTCCCCTGCCGGGATGCGTCGCGTGGCCCGTCGATTGGAGCAGGACGCCAGAAGCATGATGCTTCTCAACCCTGCCGCTGCAATGGAGCTTCGTGGTCGCGCAAAGGAATTGCTCGACCTCGCGCTCGAAGAGGAAAACCAGGAAATGCGTCTGCTGCAACGCCGTCCGCCATCGACGATTCCAGCCGACCGGTGGCGCTGGCGCTGACGGGCCACCCGATTCCCTGCAGAGACGGCACCTTCGGGTGCCGTTTCCATGTACGACTGATTGTATGTGGAGGGAGGGGCGGCTGTCGGGCTGAACGGAAATGCGCGACTCGCTGCGAATCCCACGTTGCGCTGCACCAAAGTGGGTTTGTCGCGATTTCCGTGCTGCGAGAAGGGTGGATGGTCGATAGCCCCACGAATATGCCTGCGCTATCCAAGATTTCCTGGAACAAGCGCAGATGGAACCGGATTCGCGCCGCCAAACGACAGTTCCCGTCGCCCGAGGACTTCTCGTGCGGTCGCTCCGCACCAAGGGAGAAGCCTTCAACGGCTTCGACACTGCCCTTCTCGCGATTGGCTCGCTCGGACTGGTGCTTTCGTTCGCGCTCAAGTTGATCGACAAGCAGTGCTTCATCGGCTTCTTGCGGCGATCTCCCCGAGGGTCCGGACGTCAGGATCAGGACTGTAGCGCGACAAATCGGATGGAGAGAGCGTCGGTCAGGATGGAATCTGCGATCGCGCTTGCCATCCATCCTGTTTGTCGTCGCGCACCGGACGCAAAAGAGAGTCAGAGCAGGCCTAGCTGCAGCGTGATTGTGAGTCGCTTGCGAAATCCCAGAACCGCCTTCTCGTAGCGGGAACGCAAGCCGCGAGGCCTCATGACGCGGTCCTTAGATATCACCTAGCGCGTCCAGGTCTTCAGCCGTCTGTCTGATCTGCCGCGGAAGCATGCGTCCTAGCGTCCCGTCTCGCCGAACGACAACGTGCCAAACAACCCCTACCAGGTGCAGGCCGAAAAATGCATAGAGGACAAACTGGCCAATCAGGTGAGCTCGAAGTGCTATGTGGGTGACCGCTGGGCTTAGCGCAGGCTGCGGCCAGTAGAACAGCCAGAAGTACGGAGATGGCCGCGGAGCGGCGACCGCGAGGATGTATCCGGTCACCGGCATGAATATCATGATCGAATAGAGCAGCAAGTGATTCGTCCTTGCAATAAGCGCTTCCCACGCGGCGACCCTGCCATCCAGCGATGGCGGCGGGTACAAATGGCGCCAAAGCAGTCGGAATAGGGCAAGAAAAAACAACGTCTGACCGAACGATTTGTGCAGGGTGATATAGGCGAAGCGTCCCGGCGCTGCCGCAGGCATCCCCATGAACACCCAGGCCAGCACGAGGGTGGCTAGAAATAGTCCAGCGGAGATCCAATGAGTGGCTTGAGCGACTGCGGTGTAACGTCTTGCGTCGCACGAACCGGGCGCTGCTGTCGCGCCAGCCGCTCCACCCCAGCCACAATACGGTGCCCCGAGATTGTTTTTGGATCGACCGTATGGGGCACCAATGCGTGGTGCCTTCCGTCGTAGTAATCGACCTCGCTGGACTGGTGACATCTTGGTCCACCCCGCGTAAGTGCGATCTTGGCTCAGCGCGTCGTCCGGCGGCCTGTCGGCGCAGGCGCCGCGACAGGCTTGTCACCTGCTACACGACGTCAAAATGCCTCATACCGAATATTCTAGTAAGATCGTTCTAGAACACAAGAGCGTGACCTGCTCCCCGTTCCGCGCCCTCATTCATGAAGAGAGTCCGTTCTCGTTATACACATCGCGTGGTCGCGCCGAATGCGCTGTTGTAGGAACGTCATTGAGGCTCAAGTCTGGTCACCTGGCGCAATATCCATCCTCCGTGCTTCGGCGGTCCTGCGTGCGTCCAGCAGACTGGAGACCAGGTGCTCGTTTCGGCTTTCGTTGGGCAGCCGTCCATCGAAGAATTCGGCATGATCTCACTGGTCCCGATCGGCGACGGTACCAAATCAGTCGTTCTTGAGTTGAGAGTGCTGAAAATATCGATTGCTCGACGTCCGCCACGAAGCGCGCCGCTTGCGCTTTGCCGCACGAGGGGCGTCGAAGTGCTGACGATCACATGCTCGAAGTATCTGCGCAGGTCTTGCTCGGGCGTCGCCTTTGAGGCCGAAGCCCCGCCAGCGGCGGGAAGGTGATGCGGGGGTAGTTGACGCGGGCCGGAGCTAACCCCACTCGTGACTACACGGACGCATCACGGCCACTTCGGTGCGGGCTCAATGTGATCACGTTCGACGAATTGATCGCGGCGATCGACGTCGCGGTGGGCTGAGAAGCCCGGTTACCATGTTAAACCGGTTGGGCAAACTGGTCGCCTCCGAGAGCGGACCAGCGCCGGCTCCTTGCGCGAGCCGAAATGCCACACGATGCCAGTCATGGCCATCTCTCAATTGCATCGCGCTGCTTACAGCCGAGCAACGCGTTTTCCTGCGGTCGTCAACATTTCTACACCGTCTTCCGCAGCCAAGAGGCCAGCAGGTTACTCGCGGGAACGTACGGTGTGGATCGGTCGACAAGAGCTCGCCGAATGTCCGGTGTTTCGCCAGAACAAGCGTATCGAGGCGTACGTCACCTCGGCAATCCATTCAGGCAATGATCCGGAACGGACCCTTAGTGCGGACAATTGGCCGCAGCCGTACCCGGCAAGCCTTGCCGAGGTCAGCGAGGTAGCGGAGGAAACCGGTCAGCAGCAGGAGTACTGCTTCCTCAGTCGAACCATTATAGCGGAGTTGTTTGCGCAGGTGCTTAAAGGGAACTCCCTCGCGGTGGACCGGTACTGCGTGCGGTAGTTGATGGTCGTCAAGTTATGCGCGGCCATTGCGTTGCGACGCCGCGGCAGAAAGTCTTGCGTCAGGAAAAACCCCGTCCTATGATCGAGGTTAACTTAAAAACTTTACAAAGAATAGGGGGGTGTGAACGGCATGGATGTCCACGCCGCTGGCGAGCAGGCGGCCGAGATGGTGCAACCGCAGCTTGCCGTGCAGGCGGTTACGAAACGCTTCGGCGGAGTCACCGCGGTGCGAGATGTCACGGTGGAAGTCCGCCGCGGGGAAATTCTGTCCGTTATAGGACCCAACGGTGCCGGCAAGACGTCGCTGCTGAACCTGATCAGCGGCTTCTATCGCCCCACCAGCGGCACCATCAGCCTTGACGGCCACGACATCACACGCCTGCGTCCGTCTCGTATCGCTGCGCGCGGCATCGCCCGCACCTTCCAGAACATCGCCCTGTTCGGTGGCCTGTCCGTGCTCGACAATATCATGCTCGGCCGACACGTTCATATGCGGGCAGGCGCCTTGGCCTCGCTGCTCTACTGGGGGCCGGCCCAACGCGAAGAAATTGCGCACCGAAGGCGCGTCGAAGAGATCATCGCCTTCCTCCAGCTCGACGCCATCCGCAAGCAGCCCACGGCCGTGCTGGCCTACGGCATACGCAAGCGCGTTGAACTGGCGCGTGCACTGGCCCTGGAACCCAAGGTGCTCCTGCTGGATGAACCGATGGGTGGCATGAACCAATCGGAAAAGGAGGAGATGGCCCGCTTCGTGCTGGATGTGAACGCGCGGTGGGGTACCACCGTCGTGCTCATCGAGCATGACATGGCGGTCGTGATGGACATTTCCGATCGCGTCTGCGTGCTGGATGGCGGTCAGAAAATCGCCGATGGCACCCCGGCGGCGGTACAGCGCGATCCCGCGGTGATCAACGCCTATCTCGGCGGCGGCCACATGGTGCGCGCGGCATGAATGGCGCCGACACACTGCCGCGCTTACTCGCGCGCAACGCATCGCGTTGGCCGCACCGCCCGGCATGGCGGCACAAGCGCCTGGGCATCTGGGAGACAGAGACCTGGGCCGGCTTCGCCCAGCGCTGCCACGACCTTGCGGTAGGACTTGCGGCGAACGGCTTCGGGCGCGGCGCACGGCTGGCAGTGCTGGGCGACAATCGCCCCGCTCTCTATGCCACGTTGCTTGCGGCACAGTCGGTGGGCGGAGTTGGCGTGCCCCTCGATCCGGATACAGACTCATTGCGGCTGGCAGCCATCATCGACGACGCCTGTGTCAGCATGGTATCGCGGACACCGCGGAGCAGGCCGATCGCCTGGCGTCGCTGACGGATGCGAAACGGTCACCGCCGCGCGTGTTCTGCGCCGATACGGGTGGTTTCGATCGGAGCGCCCAGTGGGACACAAGGCGTCTCGATGCGCTGATAGACGCACGGCATGCTCCAGCGATCGCCGCCCTGGAGCCGGCGCCGCAGGACCTCGCGCTATTGCTCTATCCGGCCACTACGCAATCTCCCCCGCTGCCTCTCTCTCACGCCCAGCTCATCACCGCGGCAGATGTGATCGCCGCAGCTGATCCAGTGCGACCGACGGACGAGGCCTTGTGCTACCTTCCAATGTCTTCTTACGAGGACGCGCTCTATTCGCTGACGCTTGGCCTTCTGGGGGGCTTCGCCTGCAACTGTCCGGAAGCGCCAGACTCAGTACTGCGTGACCTGCGCGAGATTGGCCCTACCATCCTGTTCCTGCCAACCTCCGCCTGCAACGCTCTGGCGCAGGTCGTGTCATCGAAGGCCCAAGCCGTCACCGGCTTCAAGCGCCGCAGCTTTACCTTCTTCCAGCGTCTCGCCCTGCAGGCCGAGGCATGGCGCGAGCAGGAGCGGGCCGTCCCACTTGGCCTCGCTATCGGCTGCCGGATCGGCGAACTCGTGGCTTACGCACCAGCGCGCGACCAACTCGGCCTCAGCCGCGCGCGCTGGGTCCACACGGACGGACCGCTGCCGCCCGACACCGCGCGCTTGCTGCGTGCTTTGCGTGTCGCACTGCGCTCCGCCGACGTCCGCGCCACCACACGCGAGCCGGCGCAGGAAACGATCGAGACGCTCCATGCCTGACATCTTCACCATGATCCTGATTGCCAACGGCTTGCTTGTCGGCATGATGTACGCGCTGATCGCATTGGGCTTCGTGCTGGTTTACAAAGCCACCGAAGCGTTCAATTTCGCCCAAGGCGAGTTTGTCATGACCGGCGGCTTCATTGCCGCTGCCGCCGCGACCGTGCTGCCGTTCTGGGTCGCCACCCTGGTGTCCATTGCCGGACTGGTGGCGTTCTGCTTCGGCCTGGAACGCGTCGTGCTGCGGCCGTTGCTCGGCCGTCCTATCATCGCGGTGATTATGGCCACGATCGGCGTCGCTTCGCTGCTGCGCGGCCTCGTCGTGCTATTGTTCGGTTCCGGCACGCGCGCATTGACCATGCCGATTCAGCAGACGCCAATCTTTGTTGGCCCCATCATGCTGCCACCGATCGACATCGTTGGTGCTGTCGTTAGCCTCCTGTTCTTTGCTATTTTCACCTGGCTATTTCTGCACACGCGCATGGGACTGGCGATGCGCGCGGTGGCCGACAACCAGCAAATAGCGTCCGCGATGGGTATCGACGTGCGTCGCTATTTCGCTATCGCCTGGGCTTTGACGGGCGTTGTCTCCGCGCTCGGCGGCGTGATCTGGGGTGCGTTGTTAGGCGTGGACAACCAGCTCGCAGTGGTCGGGCTGAAGGTGTTTCCAGTGGTGATCCTGGGCGGCTTCGAATCCGTTGCCGGCGCGATCATCGGGGGCCTTGTGGTGGGCGTGGTGGAATCGTTGTCCTCCGGCTACATCGATCCGCTGGTCGGCGGCGGCACCAAAGACTTCATGCCCTATGTACTGATGATCGCAGTACTGATGGTGCGGCCGTACGGCATCTTCGGAAAAGCACCGGTTCAGCGGGTCTAGGCCATGATCTTTCGCGAAGCCGGCACGTTCAAGACCAGCTACGCCGCCGACATGGCGTTGTACCCGCTCCCGCTGTCGCGCTGGGCTCTGGCGGGCCTCTTCGTGGTGCTGCTACTGGCGTTGCCATCGTTTGCGTCACCCTACATGCTGACCGTCTGCGACCTGATCCTGGTGGCCGTGGTGGGTGCGATCGGTCTCAACATTCTCACCGGTTTCGCTGGGCAGATTTCCATCGGTCAGGGCGGGTTTATGGCCGTGGGTGCCTATACCGCGGCGAAACTCGCCACCGTTTGGGGCATGCCGTTCTGGCTTGCGATTCCCGCCGGTGGGCTGATGACGGCGCTGGTCGGCGTCTTCGTCGGCATCCCCTCACTGCGGATCAAGGGGCTATACCTCGCCATCGCCACGCTCGCGTCGCAGTTCATCATCGAGTGGGTGATCAACCACGTCACGTGGATTTCCGGTGGCATTCAGGCGACAATCCAGATGCCGCCCCCGCACGTATTCGGCATCACCATCCAAAGCCAGCGTCAGTTCTATTTCTTCCTGTTCGCATTTGCCGTGCTCGCGACTGTGGCAGCCAAGAACTTCGCGCGTTCGCGCCTGGGCCGCGCCTGTGTGGCCGTGCGCGACCAGGACATAGCCGCGGAGATTATCGGCATCGACATCTTCCGCACGAAGCTCGTCGCTTTTGCCATTTCCTCGTTTATCGTCGGTGTCGCCGGCGCGCTGTACAGCTACTACCTCGGCATTGCGAACTACGAACAGTTCAGCCTGGACGTCTCGGTTGACTACCTGGCGATGATCATCATCGGCGGCCTGGGCTCAGTGACTGGGTCGATCCTCGGTGCCGCCTTCATCACGCTGCTGCCAGTGGTCACTCGCCGCAGCCTTGCGGCAATCGGCCCGATGCTCCCTGGTGGGTTCGATATCGACGGCGTGCTGCCTGAGGTTCGCCTGTGCCTGTTCGGCGTTCTGATCATCTTGTTCCTGGTGGCCGAGCCGGAAGGGCTCGACCGTCTATGGCGGAATGTGCGGACGTATTTCCGCACATGGCCGTTCTCCTACTGATGCCAACGCCCTGCAAACTGGCCGGTGGCAACCGCGCAACGACGCGGGACGAGGGGCGTGCACGCAACGAGTTACCGACACGATCACGAAGACGAACCATGGGAGGCTTCACAATGCAGACGACTCGCAGAACCTTACTTGCCGGAAGCGCCGCCGCGAGCGCTGGCTTCCTGCTGCGCCGCTCTGCGCGGGCAGCGGACAAGGTCATCCTTATCGGCATGCAGAACGACCGCACTGGCCCGACGCAGATCGTCGGCAACATCCTTGGCCCTGCGACGCACCATTACATCGAGCTGATCAACAAGAACGGCGGGCTCGACGGCTACCATATCGAAGCGCCGGAGACCGACACGCAATACCAGGTGCCGCCGGCGATCGAGGAATACGAGCATGCCAAGCAGATGGATGCCGTTTCCATCATGCTGTACGGCACGCCACAGACCGAGGCGTTGGCGCCGCGCCTGGACACGGACCGCATTCCTGGGACGTGCCCGGGCTTCGGTCCTGCTTCGGCATCGAACGGTGCGAAATTCCCCTATGTGTTTCCGATCGCGGCCAACTACTGGTCGCAGGCTGCGGCCGCGGTGCAATACGTGAAGGAGCAATTGGGTAACAGCCTGCACGGTAAGAAGATCGCCTTCCTGTTCTACGACAATCCGGCAGGCCGCGAGCCGCTGCCAGCGCTGCACAAGCTGCAATCCATCGAAGGCTTTCAGCTGCGCGAATACGGCGTGCCGCCGCCCGGCATCGATTGCAGTGCTCAGGCATTGGAGATCGCCGGGCAGTACAGGCCGGATTTCGTCATCTCGCATGTGTTTGGTCGGGCGACGTCGGTTTCCATCAAGGCGCTGAAGGGTGTTGGCTTCCCGCTGTCTAAGGTTGTGGGCTTCGTCTGGGCTTCGGCGGAAGCCGATATCATGGCTGCCGGCGGCTGGGCCGATTGCCAGGGCTACAACACGATGCAGTTCGCTGGGGTCGGCGACGACTACCCTATCATCCAGCAGATCAAGGCGATGTTCAAGGATCAGGGCAAGCCGGTTCCGGACGTCATGAACTCGTCGGTTTACTATAACCGCGGGCTGTTACAGGGCGCATTGCATATCGAGGCGATCCGTCTGGCGTTAAAAGCTGGCGGCGGCAAGCACCCGGACGGTGCGGACGTGAAGAAGGGCTTCGAGTCGATCACAGATTTTTCGCTCGGGGGCCTGGTGCCGCCGCTGCACATTACGCCAACTGACCATGAAGGCGGTGGCTGGGTGCAGATCTACCAGGTGAGCGGCGACAAGCTGGTCAAGAAGACGCCCTGGTTCCACGGCTACCGCGATGTCGTGGAGCAGATGATCGCCACTGGAGCGTAAGACGCTCGGGTCATGGCCGGGCTCGACTCGGACAGCCGCGCGCAATGGTTGGCCGTGCTCGTTAGTCGGTCGGCCCGATCCGGTGTGCGCGGATGTCCGGCTCAAGTCCGACCATGATGAGCAACCGGGCAGCAGCCTCGAAAGGAGTCATATGCTGCAGCTGAATGATGTATCCGTGGTTTATGACGGTGCCATCCTCGTGCTGAAAGGTGTGTCGCTGAACGTCGAAAAGGGCTGCATCACGACGCTTCTCGGCGCCAATGGCGCAGGCAAGACCACAACGTTGAAGGCGATTTCCGGCTTGCTTTACAGCGAACGCGGCGAGGTGACTCAAGGCGCGATCACGCTCGAGGGCGAATCCATCAAGGGTCTGCCCGCGCACGAACTGGTCGCACGCGGCGTGGCGCAGGTGTTCGAAGGCCGCCGCGTGTTCGCCAACCTGACGGTCGAAGAGAACCTGATGGTCGGCGGTCACATCCGCCCTTCACGCGCGCAGGTGCGAGCCTCGATCGACCAAGTTTACGCCTTGTTCCCCAGACTGCGCGAACGAACGCGGCAAGCAGCCGGTTATCTCTCCGGCGGCGAGCAACAGATGCTGGCGATCGGACGAGCGCTGATTTGCGATCCGCGTCTGATCTTGCTGGATGAACCGTCGCTCGGTCTTGCGCCGCTGATCGTCGACGAGATCTTCCGCACCATCGTCCGGCTGAAACGCGAGCTTGGCAAGACGGTGCTGATCGTGGAGCAAAATGCCGCTGTGGCGCTGGAAATCGCTGACTGGGCCTATGTGATGGAAACCGGCCGGATCATGATGAATGGGCTGGCAGAGTCCGTGCGAGCCGATCCAACGGTACAGCATTTCTATCTCGGATTGAACGAAGGAGGCCAACGCCACTCCTATCGCACGGCACGTCCGACCCGCCGTCGCGTGCGCTGGCCGCCCCACGGCGATTCCCTCAATCCGCAGGTATCGGCCGGTCCCGGCACGAATCCTGAGGCTGAACCCGTTCCATAACGGTCCGACTTCGGAGGCGCCACTCCAGAGCAACCCCCGAAATCGATGGATCGATGCTTGACGCGACGCGAACAGGTCTGATTCCCGCTGTGTGCTGGGACGAGAGCCAGTACCTGAGACTGCCCTATCGAAGGCACGGCGATATCAGCCGTTGGCCGGGAGCAAACATCGAGTTCGAGTTGTCGAACCGGGCCACTGCACCCAAGACGATCAGCACGATGCCCGGCATGACAAAGCACCGCTACCCGCGAGCAACCTCAAAATTCCGGGAGCCGGCTGCTGCTTTTTCTGACGTGACGCTCTTGTTTCCCCAAGACTTGCGTCGTGCGTATACGCAGCCAATGCCCTGACATGCCGGCGGGACGATTGAGGCTAGCATTGCGACTCCCAGAAGAGACACAGTGGAGCGTTTGCCCGCATGCGCAAGGCTCAGTTCCAGACCAGTCAGCAGGTGGTGGCCGCCTCGGCTCAGTGTGCAAGCAGTAAAGGCAGCAGGCTGGTGCCGACCAATTCATTGGTGGTGCCCCCAAACAACGCCTGCCGCCAGGGCGCCTGGCCATAACCGCCGAGGACAAGAAGGTCCGCCCCTTCCTCACGGGCCGCCGACAGAAGCTGGCCACCCAGACCTGCGCTCGCGACCGAGCGGACTTGCTTCGACACGGCCGCAATCCCGTGCATGCGGAGGTAGACGAGCAGTTCATCGTTATTGGTTGCGTCCTCCCCCGCGACGATCACGAGCGTCTGTCGTGCCTGGCGGAGAAACGGTAATGCGGCCACCAGACCACGTACCGCTTGAGCCGAGCCATTCCAGGCGAAAGCGACTGTTTCACCAAGAACTTCCGGCGGTGTTGCCGGAGCGAGCAAAACCGGTCGTCCCGATCGGATCAAAGTTTGCTCGATCGCATCGGTATGAGGCGCATCGATGATGCGGTCAGAGCGGCCAAGCACGACCAGATCAAAGAAGCGGGCGCGAGACGCGATGATACTCGAGACATCGCCGGTCTGCTCTTCCCACATCGCACCTGGCGAAGCGGGTGTCTCCACGCTGGTCGCCATAGACAGGCGATGACGAAGGGCGGTCTCCGCGAAGTGAGCCTTGGTTTGGTCCTGCCTCGCCGAAAGCGATTCCGACGTGTCCATCGCCCAACCGATGGCCGCGGCGGCGGCCAGTCCCTCAGCACCCGCGGCAATCACCATGCCTGAGACGTCGGGACGCACATGCAGGGCCGTGAGATGTGCGCGGAAGCGAGCAGCCAAACGGCAGGCAATCTCGCAGGTCCCGTTGCTGGCGGTACCACCGCTCACGCCGGCCATGATGGTTTTGATGGCCATTGACGACCTCCGTGGGAAATGCGCGGAGGAGACCAGCCGGCAGTGCCGACCGACCTCGCATCGCAATCCGTCTCATCCCCGTGCCGCGGGCTGTGTTGATCTTCTCAAGAGCACAGCCGCGGTCACTTGGCTGGTTCATCGGGGAGCCCTTGGACTGTTCCAAGAACTCCATTGCCACGCCTTAGCTATCTCAGCGATCCGAGAACCCCGCTCGAAGCCCTGAACCGATTCAGGAATAGGACCAATTGAACGGGCTCGCCATAGGAAATTGTCGGCGCCGGCGATCGACCCCGAAGCTCAGCCCCGCCCAACCCAAGCGCCTGTCGCGCACCTCGGCTTCAGCCGGGCGTTGTACGCTGTTATCCACCTCGATCGGGTTAGTGACAGTTGGCTCATCGCAATCGATGAGCTTGGTGCGATTGGGCGACCGTCAGCGGATTCGGGACAATCTGGTGGATTAAGCAATTGCAGCTCACAACGGTAAGGTGGTCCTAACGGCAGGCGCTGCGACGAACAGACGTATCGTTCCGACGTTTTCGCAATCGCGCAGCACGGCGCCGATCGGGACTGTTGTCTACAGCTCCGCGCGCATCGGCGCGGCACTCGGCAAGAACGTGAAGGACGTGCACACACAACTGCACCGGGCTTGGATGTGGTTGCGCCAGAACGGCAGCAAGGTGCATGCCATGCCGTGCCAGCACACCCTAGCGACATGCTGATTGTCGTCGCAACGCAATAGGCCGCTGCACGCACACCGCGTGGCCTCCATCATGCTCGTCCGTCGATTCCCGGCATCGATCCATCGTGCAATCTCTTTCGCCTGGTTGATCCAGCTCAACGAAGATGCACCGCAACGCCTGGCTGACCTGCGGCGGACATGGGCTGATGTTTCGGACGATCGCGCCGCCGGCGGCTGCCGCTCTCGCGTTCGGTGTCGCGCATGGTGCGGACTATGAGAAGAAGGCGCTGAACTTTGAAAAGTGTCAATTATTCGTACTGGAACCGTCTCTGCTGCGTGTCGCGCCGGGCGACACGGTGCATTTCATCGCGCAGGATAACGGCCACAACGGCAAAACCGTGCCGGGCCTGGTGCCTGACGGTGCGACCCCGATGCGCGACAATATCAATCAGAACCTCACGGTCACGTTCGACAATCCGGGCGTCCACGACCTGCGCTGCCATCTGCACTGCACGATGGTCATGGTAGCGCTCATCGTCGTTGGCAACCCGACCAACGAGGGCCGCCAAAGCAGTGCCGCAGACCGGCACGGCTACCAACGTGTTTGCCGGCTTGTTCCAGACGCTGGATTTGCAAACCATCGCAGCGAAGTCGTGCCGCTCCCGGCGCTCCGAATAAATCGACCATCGTCGGCTAACGATGATGCAGCAGCGTTGACACTGCCGCCGGCCACCGATACCAACGGTCTACTCGACGACCCGAGCCGGCGCTACTACGCGAGTGAGTGGAGCACGCGCCTTGCCGCTGTTGGACGTGAGAGATCTGCGTACCGAGTTTCGTACGGGTGCGGGCGTCGTGCATGCGGTCGACGGCATCTCGTACAGTGTCGAGCCCGGCGAGACGGTGGCAATCGTCGGCGAGAGTGGCTCGGGAAAGTCGGTTGGCGCGCTGTCGCTGTTGCGGCTCATCCCGGATCCGCCCGGGCGGATCGTCGGCGGTGAGGCGCGGTTCTGCGGCCGCGACCTGTTGCGCCTCAGCGACAGCGAGATGCGCCAAGTGCGCGGCGGCGAGATCGGAATGGTATTCCAAGAGCCGATGACCTCGCTAAACCCGGTTCTGACGATCGGCCGCCAGATCACCGAGACCTTGGAGCAGCATCGTGGCGCCGACCGCGCGGAGTGCAAGCGGCGCGCAACCGAGCTGCTGGGCCTCGTTGGCATCGCCGATGCGGCGCGCCGGCTCAAGCAATACCCGCACCAGCTTTCCGGCGGCATGCGCCAGCGCGTCATGGTCGCGATCGCGCTCGCCTGCGATCCGAAGCTGATCATCGCCGACGAGCCGACGACGGCGCTCGACGTGACGATCCAGGCACAGATCCTTGAATTGATGCAGCGGCTGACCCGCCAGCTCGGCGTCGCGCTCATCATCATCACACACAATCTCGGCGTCGTCGCGCGCTATGCCGACCGGGTCAACGTCATGTATGCGGGACACATCGTCGAAAGCGGCCCGGCCGAGGCGATCTATCACCATTCGCGCCATCCGTACACGATGGCGCTGTTGCGCTCGGTGCCGCGGCTCGACCGACCGCGCCAGGCGCGGCTCGATCCGGTCGACGGGCAGCCGCCCGACCTGACACGGCTCGACCCCGGCTGCGCGTTCCGTCCGCGTTGCCGCCTTGCCGCAGAGGTTTGCGCGACGGCGCGGCCCGCGCTCAAAGCGACGGGAACGGTGGGGCAAAGCGCCGCGTGCTGGCGCAGCGAGGCGCTGGCCGACCCGCCCGGCCGGGCAGCATGACCGCGCCGGCAGGAAGCGCTCCGCCACTGCTCGAAGTGCGCGGTCTGAAGATGCATTTCCCGATCGGCGAAGGCGTGCTGGTCCGCCGGCACCTCGGCGAGGTCAAGGCGGTCGACGGGGTCGACCTGACGATCCAGAAGGGTGAGACGCTGGGCCTGGTCGGCGAAAGCGGCTGCGGCAAGACCACAATGGGGCGCTGTATCCTCCGCCTCGAAAACCCGACCGCTGGCGAGATTCGCTATGACGGGGTCGATATCGCGACGCTCGACCAGAAGGCGCTGTTGGCACTCAGGCGCCGCATCCAGGTGATCTTCCAGGACCCGTATAGCTCACTCAACCCGCGCATGAAGGTCGGCACCATCATCGGCGAGCCGATGATGGTGCACGATATTGAACCCGAT
>JASHVB010000953.1 GCA_030039695.1 Acetobacteraceae bacterium | reverse complement strand
GCAGATCTGGCAGGTCTCGCCAATGGTGAGCGTGTTGTGCTCCAGATCGACATACAGCGTGTCGAATCCAGCGGTCTTGGCAATCTGCGCGACCTCAATCGTCCGACACAGCCGTACCGTCATCGAGGCAACAACCTCGTTCCGCGCCAGTTTCTCTTTCATGTGGTTGCGCAGGATAGAGCGCAGCTCAGCCATAGCGGTTTCCTCCCGAAATCCGCTGTATTGTCGCGCCGCTCCGCGCCGCTCCTCAACCCCCGCGCTTGCGCCCCCGCCGCACCGGCGGCAGTTTGCGCGCCGCAAACGCGGGAGGCGAACCATGACCAAGGTGGCAGTGCTGGACGACTGGCAGGGCCTGGCGAAGACCAGTGCCGACTGGTCGAAGCTGATGGCCCGCGCCGAGGTTACCTTCTTCGACCAGGCATTCGCCGATGAGAACGATGCGGCGGCGAAGCTTGCCGATTTCGAGATCGTGCTGTCGATGCGCGAGCGCACACCGCTCCCAGGCAGCCTGATCAATCGCCTGCCGAAGCTGCGCATGCTCGGAATGACCGGCGCCCGAAACGCCTCGCTGGACACCGCCGCCTGCACCGCTCGGGGCGTGGTCGTGTGCAATACGCAAGGTGGCGGCAGCACGGAAGCAGCAACGGCGGAGCTGGCGCTCGGCCTGCTGATCGCCGCGGCGCGCTCCATTCCCGCCGGCGACGCCAAGATCCGCGCCGGCGGGTTCCAGGAAGGTGTGCCGGTCGGCATCAACCTCGCCGGCAAAACGCTGGGCTTGCTCGGCCTCGGCCGTCTCGGCTCGCACATGGCGCGCTACGGCCGCGCTTTGAACATGAACCTGCTCGCCTGGAGCCAGAACCTGACGGAGGAAAAAGCCCGGGCGCAGGGCGCAACTTACGTGGCGAAGGATGATCTGTTCGGCCGTTCCGACGCGGTGAGCATCCACCTCGTGCTGTCCGACCGTACGCGTGGCCTGGTCGGCGCCGCCGACCTTGCTCGCATGAAGTCCGGCGCGATCCTGATCAACACATCACGCGGCCCGATCGTTGACGAGACCGCGTTGCTGGACGCGCTGCAAGCACGCCGCATCGTCGCCGCGCTGGACGTGTTCGATCGCGAGCCGCTGCCGCGCAATCATCCGCTGCGAAGCGCACCGAACACGGTGATGACGCCGCATCTCGGCTACGGCGTGCAGGACACCTGGTTGCACTTCTATCCACAGAGCATGGAAAACGCGCTGGCCTTCCTGGATGGCAAGCCGGTGCGGGTGGTCAACCCGGAGACATTGGCGAGGGCTTGAGGACGTGGTCGCGCCGGCCCCGCAACGGATCGGTACTGAAACGTAACGTCGTCAGACGGTCACATCCCACCACGGCGAACCGGCCTAGCAAGATCACCGCGCCGATGCAGCCGGCGCGGCGACTTACGCAGCAGGGGAGGCCATCCGGTGGCTCGTGCACCGCATCACCACAAGCCGAAGACGCCGCGTCATACCGAGCAAATCGACAATACCGGTCCCACCGAGCTCGGCCATCCGGCATTTGCCCAGCCACACCCCACGCCCGATCCAACGAAATTCGAGATCAGGCACCCGTCCGATAACCCCGCGTACAAGCGGATCGATGCGCTCAACAGGGAACACAAGCTCACGCCGCTGCCGTTTCCGCTGCCGCGCGGCCTGCCCGAGCCGACGCTGACGCTTGCCGCGGTGCTGGGCGCCGACGGCCACGCGGCGGTGCAAAAGATCACGGCATCGGGCCAAATTGTATTCCATGCCGCCGGGGATACCGGCAACACGCGCGGGCCAGAGAACCAGAACCTGGTGGCCGACAAGCTGGTCGGCGACTTCAGCGACGAGGATCCGAAGGAGCGGCCGAGCTTCCTGTTCCACCTTGGGGACGTGATCTACAGCTTCGGCGAGGCGGAATATTATTACGACCAGTTCTATGAGCCGTATCGCGACTATCCGGCTCCGATCCTGGCAATCGCCGGCAACCACGATGGCATGGTGGCCCCAGGCGTCAAGGCCGCGACGCTCGCGGCATTCCTGGAGAATTTTTGTGCCTCGGAATTCGAGGTGACGCCGGAAGCTGGCGGACTGTCGCGCACCGCCCAGATTCAGCCGGGCGTGTTCTATACCTTCGAAGCGCCGTTCCTGCGTATCCTGACACTGTACAGCAACACGCTGGAAGATCCTGGCGTTATCGCCAATGACGATATCGGGCATTCGCAGCTCGATTACCTGAAGGCCGCGCTGGGACGGGTGAAGTCGGAGGGTTTCAACGGCGCGCTCGTGCTGGCGCATCACCATCCGGCCTATACCGCCGGCAGCAGACACGGCTGGAGTGAGCAACTGCTGTCGCAGGTTGATGCGGCCTGCAACGCAGCGGGGGTATGGCCGCACGCGGTGCTGTCAGGTCATGCACACAATTACCAGCGCTTCACGCGGCATCACGGGCAGACGCAGATTCCCTACATCGTCTCCGGCAATGGCGGGCATGGACTGGCAAAGCTGATACGCAAGGGGGCGACGCCGCTGCGCACGCCCCAGGCGCTGCAAGTTCCCGGCCATACCGACAAGGTGACACTGGAAAACTACGACGACCAGGACTACGGGTACCTGCGGATCTTGGTGACCACAACGCAATTGCGCATCGAATACCATCCCGCCAGCGACGGCGATGCAGCAAAAACCCCGGATGACTTCGTGACGGTCGATCTCACCTCACGCAAGCTGGTTCACTTCACCGGGTGATCGTTGCGGTCGTGTGGCATGGCCGGCTCGGGGGCTGGCCGACGGCCCGCCTGAGGACCTGCTTGGCAGGCCGGCCACGCCGTGTGCGTCCACGAACCGTGCAGACGCGCCCGGCAGATGCCGCCACCCCCTGTTCGCCTCCCTCGTCAATGCGCCGAAACAGCGCTGACTGGCCGGCCGTGGCTGTGCCGACGTCCCGGCCGCTCGTTCTGCCCTCGGAAGAGGTAACTTGCCGGTGAGCAAAACGAGCGACGAGCTCGCAATGGTGGATTGCTAACCGAACGCCGGCATCACGTCGTGCGCGAACCAGCCCAGCTGCTCCTCGAACTCACGCGGACTGAGCCCTTCGGCCCAGTGAATCATGAAATCTTCCAGGCCTGGATACTTCGCCTCGATCGATTTGATCCCATCGATCACCTGTCCCGGTGGTCCGCAGAACCATGCCTTCTGCTGTACGCCATCGCGCAATGATGGAATCCGCGCCGGCGCGCCGGGCGTACCCCACGTCCGCCCGTGCTCATCCGCATAACGCACGAAACCGAACGGCGCGAACCACTTATAGCGCTCGTCATGCGCCGGCTCGACTTTGCGGATCGCCTCCTCCTGATCGCGTGCGAGATAGAGCCCCGCACCCCAGATCATGTCCTGGCCAAGCTGCTTGCTCTGACCGTATTTCGCACATGCGGCCTGGTACGCGCGCACGACGTCGTCCAGAATCCGTTCGCCATTCAGCGTCACCATCGCCTTCAGGCCGTATTTCGCCATCATGTCGATCGTCTTGCCGGAGGCAACCGGCATCCACACCTCGACCGGCAGATGCTTCGGTCGCGGTACCATCGTGATGTCGGTTAGCTTGTAGCCGCGGTAATCGACCGGCGGCGGGCATTCGAAGAAGCGGCCCTTATGATGGAACGACTCCTCGCTGAAGCACTTCAGCATCACCTGCAGCTGCTCTTCGAAATAGTCGCGGTTCTTGTCCGCATCGATCAGCGGGGCGCCGAACGTCTCCACCTCGCGCGTGTGATAGCCGCGGCCCACGCCCATGATCACCCGGCCGTCGGTAACAATGTCGGCCATCGCATAGTCTTCCGCCAGTCGGATCGGATGCCACATCGGCAGCACATTGAACGCGCAGCCGAATTTCAGCCGCTTGGTCTGCGTCGCCAACCACAGTCCGAGCTGCACCAGGTTCGGCAGGCACTCGTATCCCTCGCGCTGGAAATGATGTTCCGCCGTCCAGAACGCATAGTAGCCAAGCTCGTCCATCACCCGTGAAATGTGTCGCGCGGTGAAGAACACCTCGCTGAGCCGATCGTTGGCATAGCGGCGCTCGTTGGCGGGCGTACCTTGCAGACCGACATTATCCAGGTCGATCTGGCCGACATAAAGGACGTGGAAACGCTTGATCATGGGGTGCCGCCCTCCCTGGCGAACTGGCGCCACGGTGCGAAAACAGGATGTTCTGGTCAAGGGTTGGCGTTCTATCCAACCCGCTGGTTGCGCCTGTTATATATTAGTTGTTTGGGCCCGTATGTTTCGTCGCCAGATCGACATGGCCAGCGCAATGCAGCATGGCCTGCACTGACCGGCATCGCTCGATAGCGCGTCGCGCTAACTCGCCTCCGCCGTGACACTCGCAACGTTCTGCATGACACCGATGCTGTGGTTGCGCGGAACGGCCGTCGGCGCGGTGACGGCCTCCCGCGGCGAAGCCAACGTTAACTCTATGGAAGTCACGCGAGCGGTTTCGTCATGTACACCCGGTCGAAACCCTTCTCCGTGATCCGTCCGGTCTCCGCGAAGCCCAGCCGTTTGTACAGAGCTTGGTTTTCGGTCATCAGGGCATGTGTATAGAGGTGGATTTCGCGATAGCCACGGCGCCTCGCCTCGGCTTCCGCGAAGGCGATAAGCGCGCGACCGTAGCCGCCGCCTTGGGCATGCGGGGCAACAGCGACGTTGTCGAGCAGGAAGCCCTCGGCGGTCTGCTCCAGCACGAGAATCCCGATGATCCGGCCGGTGTCTTCCAACACCCACGCCTGACCCTTGGCAACCCGGCGCTCGTAGTCATCCAGCATCGGACCAGGCGGTTTGCCGATGCGCGGGATGTAGTCACGATATGCGGCATGCACAATGTCGCGGATGGTGTCGGCTTCTTCCGGCAGCGCCAGGCGGATCATACGATTCGTCCCCCCGTGTGAAATTGCGAGGCGCGTGGCGCCGATGCCGTCCTCCGATGGAGATTGCGCGGCGCCGCGCGCCTCGCGACGGCACCGCGTTAAGCCGCCCGCGCTGTTGCGGTTTCCGTCGCGGCTTCCAAACCGACCGCCTGCGCCAGCCGGTCCAGCCGACGCATGACGCTCTCGCCTGCGAACACCCCGCTGTCTTCCTGCAAACGCAGCACGAGTTGCCCACCCCGCAGCGACAGCGACGTGCCCGCCAGCAGGTCTGGCGTGCCCGCGGACAGCGTGTACGCAAGCCGCAGCGCCACCCCCAGCACTTCGGCGCGGTTCGCGCTTGCCACGTCCAACAGCAGCCGAGCCGGGTGTAGGAACTGTGCGTCGGCATCGACCTCGTACCGCATCGCCGTCGCCAGCGCGAGAAATGCCCGGGCGTAATGGTCCAGCCCAATGGCAGGCTGACGCAGCACGCGCAGGAACGCTTGCTCGGCGCGGAATTCCGGATGGTCGTGGCTGCCGATGTCCGACATCCAGCACGCCACTTCGCGCAGCCGTCGTGCTTCCGCGGTCTCGTGCGAGAACAGCGGTTGCGTCCAATCGAGAAGGGCGGGTGGTAGAGACGGATCGCGACCCAGCCGCGTTGCCATCTCGCTTGCCGCCGAAATCAACGGATCCTGCCCGCGGACGTCCGCCGACATGCGCTGCATGTACCAGCCCTCGCGGAGGCCGCTGGCCGAGAACACCACACGCCGCACGCCGGTCAGCCGCAGCAGACGACGCAACACAACAGCGGCGAACGGCAGATCGTCGATACGCCGCCGCGGCATGCCGGGCAGACGTTCCAGCGCCCGCCGCCCAGCACTTGAAATCAGGACAGCGAGATCGCGCGCCTCCTCGCGGCTGATGGTGTAGTGGTGGACCATCTGCAGCGGATAGCCGGTTTGCGCCATGTGGATCCGCGCCAGTGCACGCCACGCGCCCCCGACCAGATACAGATCGGCGCCAACGGCGTGCGACAGCCACGGCACGGTCTGCATGTCCACTTCGGCGATGGCGCGTGCGCGGACCGGATCGCCGCCGGACCGCTCTATCAGTCGGATCACGCCAAGCCGCAGCGTCTGCGAGGCGCCGCGCGTGCCGTCATTCAACCGCACCAGCTCCAAGGAACCGCCGCCGATGTCGGCGAGAATGCCGTTCGCGGTTGGAATACCGCACAACACGCCCTCGGCGGACAGTTCGGCTTCCTGTAATCCGGACAGCACGGAGATCTTCACGCCCGGCATGCGCTGCGTCAGGGCGGCGACGAAATCCGGGCCATTGCGGGCATCCCGCACCGCCGCAGTGGCCAGCACCTCGAATGGCGTTGCACCCATCGCGCGTGCCACTGCGTAATAGCGATGCATCACGGTGAAGGCCTGCGTCATGCCCTCCTCGTTTAGCCGTCCGGTCGCGGACAGCCCGCGGCCGAGGCGCAGCACGGCTTTCTCGTTGAAGATTGCCATCGGATTGCGGCACTCGCCTTCATAGACGACCAGGCGCACCGAATTGGACCCGAGGTCCACCACGCCGCAGCGAGGCAGGTTGGCAGGCGGAGAATACGGCATGCGATCAGTCCTGGTTCACGCGATCCTGGCGGCGATGCGTGTTCAACGGCGACGGCACCGCCGGCCCGTGCAACGCGGAGCCTCGGCCGGACAGCGAGGGATTAGTCATGAAATAATCGTGTGCGGAGACCGGCTTGCGTCCCGGCGCCACGCGGCGCCATTCGCCGTCCGGCCTGAGCTCCCAGGACTGCATCGAATCCTTTAGGTCCGTCACCATGATCTGGTCCAGGACCTGCGCGTGTACCGTCGGGTTGTGGATCGGCACCAGGGTTTCCACGCGCCAGTCCATGTTGCGCTCCATCCAGTCGGCTGAGCTGATGTAGACTCGCGCATAACGGCTGGGCAGCGCGTGGCCGTTGCCGAACACACAGATCCGCGCGTGTTCCAGGAAACGGCCGACGATCGATTTGATGCGGATATTGTCGGAGAGGCCCGGCACGCCGGGACGCAGGCAGCAGATGCCGCGGATCACGCCCATCACCTTCACGCCGGCGCTCGACGCTTCATAGAGCGCGTCGATCAGCTTCACGTCTACCAGGCTGTTGAGCTTGATCCAAATGTTCGCCGGCTTGCCAGCACGTGCAAGGGCGATCTCGTTGTGGATCAGTTCCAGCAGCGCCTTGCGCGTGGTCAGCGGACTGAACGCGACCTCTTTCATTTGTTCCGGCTTTGCGTAGCCCGTCATGTAATTGAACAGGTAGGCGGCGTCACGCGTGAGTGCCGGGTCGGTGGTGAAGAAGGAGAGGTCGGTATAGATGCGCGCAGTGATCGGATGATAGTTTCCGGTGCCGAAATGCGCGTAGGAGCGCACGAACCCGCCCTCGCGCCGCACTACCAGCGACAGCTTGGCATGTGTCTTGAGTTCGGCGAAGCCATATACCACCTGCACGCCGGCGGCTTCCATGCTGCGCGCCAGCAGGATGTTCGCCTCTTCATCAAAACGCGCGCGTAGCTCGACCACGGCGGTAACGGATTTGCCGGCCTCGGCCGCCTCGATCAGCGCCTTCACGATCGGGCTATCGTGACTGGTCCGGTACAGGGTCTGCTTCACCGCAATGACGTTCGGATCCTGCGCCGCCTGGCGCAGGAACTGCACCACCACATCGAAGCTTTCGAACGGATGATGGACGATGATATCCTTGGCCCGGATCGCTGCAAAGCAATCGCCGCCGAAATCGCGGATGCGCTCCGGAAATCGCGGCGTATAGGGAGGGAACAACAGATCGGGGCGGTCGTCGACGATGAGCTGCTTCACGTCGACAACACCGAGGATGCCGTTGGCGGTGTGAATTTCCTCGTCATCGGTGCCGAGCTGATCGGCCACCAGCGAACGCAGCTCCTCCGGCATCTCGGTGTTCATGCCTAGATGGATCGCGACGCCGCGGCGTCGGCGCTTCAGCGCGGTCAGGTAGGAGCGGACAAGGTCCTCGGCCTCTTCCTCGAATTCCACGTCGGTGTCGCGGATCAGCCGGAACATCCCCTGGCCGGTGACGGTGAAGCCAGGGAACAAGCGGTCCATGAACAAGCTGATCAGGTCTTCCAGAACGACGAAACGGGTCGCTTGGCGCTCGGCATCCGGTGGCAGGCGCACGAAGCGCTCGACCCGCGATGGCAGCGGCAGCATGCCCTTCATGGTTTGACCGTCTTCCTCGCGGAGCAGCAGCAGCGCAATGACCAGGCCCATGTTGTGGATGAACGGAAACGGGTGCGCCGGATCGATTGCAAGCGGCGTCAGTACGGGAAACACCCGCTCCATGAACCAGCCATCCAGCCAGGCCAGATCCTCCCGGCTCAGAGCGTGCGGTTCGCACACTTCGATCCCGACCTCGCGCAGTAGGCCGCGCAGCTCGCGCCAGACACGCTGTTGCTCGGCCAGCAGCAGGTCAGCGCGCTGCTTGATCTCGGCAAGTTGCTGGGCGGGGGTTCGGCCGTCGGGCGAAACGGCAGTGACGCCGGCTTTGGCCTGGCCGATCAGGCCGGCGACGCGGACCGAATAGAATTCGTCCAGGTTCGACGCGCTGATCGAAAGGAAGCGCAGCCGCTCCAGCAGCGGATGGCGCGGGTTCTCCGCTTCCTCGACGACACGGCGGTTGAAGTCGAGCCACGACAGCTCGCGGTTGATGAAGCGCTCGGGGCTGCCCGGGGCTATCGTGTCGGCGCTGGGCGGTCCGGGCCGAGAGGCGAGCTCCAGCGTCTCTCCGCCGCTGGCGAGGACCTCGGGGGCGGGCGACTTGTCCATGCCGGCAGCTTACAGGATGGAGGCGGCCGCGGGCGAGGGGTATGTATCAGCGGGGTCGCCGCGTGGAGAACCCTCGCAAGCGCGCTACGGCCCTCGAGACCCTGCTCAATCCTCCAGCCCAACCCCCATTTCGCCGACGACCTGGGCGGCGATCTTGCGGTCGATTCTGCGATGGGCCGCAAGGGAGGCGCGGTCGAGGCGCGCGGCCGCCTCACGGAGGGCAGCCGCGGATCGGGGAAGACGCAGCAGGAGCCAGTCGAGGACCGCCGGATCAGCACCGAGCTGCCGATCCAGCAGAAGACGCACGAGCAGCCCACGCAGCAGCAGCTCCTCTGGTGGAGCGATACCGACGGTGGTGACAGCGCGCAGGCGGCTGGCGAGATCCGCCAGCCGCACCGCCCAGCGCGTCGGCGGCGCGCGCGCGGCCAGCAACACCGGCAGGGCCGCGTCACGCGCCGCGTTCAGCAAATGGAACAAGACGGTTTCGTCCGGCACCGCGTCGCCGTCATCGAGGGCGATGCCACCGGATGCCGGAAGGCGGGGCAGGTCGCGAAGCGCAGGACCTTGGAGCCGGAGCGCCCTTTCACGCCCGGCCCAGAGGCTCAGCAGATGAGTCTTGCCGACACCGGCGTCACCCCAGAGCGCGAGCCGCTGCTCTGGCCATTCCGCCGTGCGATCGAGCCAGGTCCGCGCCGCCTCGTTCGACGCAGCCGGTATGAAGTCGGTGGCCCCGTAGCTCGGCTGGTGGACGAAGGGCAGCGGGAGTTGGCTGGGCAGAACCATGCGAATC
The DNA here is from genome assembly GCA_030039695.1 of Acetobacteraceae bacterium. Next base: position 4,226 of record JASHVB010000953.1, on the reverse strand, counting down.
GCATTGTCGCGCCACGACCGGACGCCGCGCAACGCGCGATCGGGTTGTGTCTTGGCCGGGCCTGCCACGGTCGAACCGAGAGCGCCCGTGACGCTGGGCGGTTTGCGTCCGGCGGCGTCCGGGGTCGTCGGAGGCGGGAAATGCAAATCATCGTGGCTGGGGGTGTCGCGCTGGGGCATGTTTCGAGGCCTGGCCACCGCAGCGCCAGGCGTAGCTGCGTTCCGATCCGCGCGGGTTCGCAGTTCGTCACCGCAAACAACGCACGTGGCGGGCACGCGAACGCGCTTGTCCAAGGTCAGATTCCGCCAGCAAGCCCCGCGTCACTTATAACTCTGAGCCGCTCATCGCGCACATGCGCCGCGCACATCAGCCGTGCCCCGCATCGGCAACAGCAGCTTCGCTACGAAGCGGGCATCGGGGCCGTAGGACGATCAACGTCAGTGGCAATCGCCTATGCGCCGAATGCCTGATCCCACGGCTCCGGGACCATCGCGTAGCTGTCGCCGCTCTTCGCCACGTGCGCGAAGCCGGGGAAATGCACATGCATCCCGGCGATCAACTGCCGATCAGTGACCACCTGGTCGAAGATGCGCACGCGCGTCGCCGCCGCGGCGTGCGGGTCGGTGTCGAACTCTATTGTGACGTCGGGCCGCGGCACCTGGATTTCCGGCACGTGCACAATGTCGCCCCAGATCAGCAGCGTGTCCTTGCCCGACGAAATCATGTAGCCGCTGTGTCCCGGCGTGTGGCCGTGAAGCGGCACCGAGCGCACCCCGGGGAACACTTCCACGCTGCCCGTGAAGGTCTGCATCACGTTGTGATACGGCGCCATTTGTTCTCGCGCGCATTGGAAATACAGTTTCTGCGCCCGTTCGCTGGCGCGCGACATGGCGCTGTCGTCCTGCCAGTGGCGTGGCTCGTTCTCGTGCACAACGAGTTCGGCGTTGGGGAAGAACTTTGCGCCAGTCTGCGGATCCGTCAGACCCGCGGAATGATCGGGGTGCATATGGGTGAGAATCACGCGCTCGATCAACGCCGGGTCAATGCCGGCAGAACGCAGGTTCTGTTGCAGCTTGCCGGCGGTGGGGAGCAGGTAGTCACCTGAGCCGGTTTCGATCAGCGCGAGCCGGCCGGCGGAGTGGATCAGATAGGCGTTCACCGATGTGCGCCGGCCGGGGCGGAATGCCTCGTGCAGCATGCGGTTGGATTCCGCGGGTGTGATGTTCTGCAGAACGTCGACCGTGCCGTCGAGGTAACCGTCCGACAGCGCCGTCACGACGATGTCGCCGATGCGGCGATGATAGACGCCGGGGATTTGCGTCGTGGTCGATGTGAACATGGGCAGGTCCTTTCGTTGCAAAGCCTCTCCCGCGCTCGGCACGGGAGAGGCTTTGTGAGCTCACCGTGCGATGTAGCCGCCATCAATCACCAACTCGGCGCCGGTGACGAAGCTCGCTTCATCCGAGGCCAGGAACAAGACGCCGTACGCCACTTCGATCGGTTCACCCAGCCGACGCAACGGCGTCTCGGCGATCTTCGCCGCACGGCCGGCGGCGTTTGTCGCGTTCAGCATCGGCGGCATGTAACCCGGATGCACCGAGTTCACCCGCACGCCGTGCGGCCCATAGCGCAGGGCCGCAGCCTTTGTCAGGTTTCGCACTGCCGCTTTCGACGCCGGATAGCCCGGGTGGCCGGACTCGCTGCCGACAATACCTACGATCGAGGAGATGTTGACGATCGACCCTCGCCCCGCCCTCGCCATCTCCGTAGCCGCGTGTTTGACCCCCAAAAACACGCCGGTGGCGTTGATTGACAGCAGCCTGTGCCAGCCCTCCAAACCATTGTCGTCACCGACCGCGCTGCCGCTGATCCCAGCGTTGTTGACCAGAACATCGAGTTTTCCATAGGCCGCAAGCGTCTCGGCAATCAGCCGCTGCCAGTCATGTTCGGACGTCACGTCGGTGCGGATGAATCGCGCGCGGCCCTGGCCCGCGCTGATATCCGCGGCAACCGCCTCGCCTTCACGCATCAACACATCGGCGATGACCACCGCGGCACCTTCCTTGGCAAACAATCGTGCCTCGACTTCACCCATGCCATGTGCGCCACCGGTGACGATGGCCACCTTGTCCTGCAAGCGCATGACTTTCTCCCTCCTGGTGTCGCTGCGACCGATGCCACGCGGCGCGGCAGATTGCTGCGGTGCTCCCCGCCTCGCAAGAAGATCAAGACCGCGGCGCAGCGGCGCGCCGTAGCCGATCATTGACCGCCACGCCGAGCCCGATATCGGGCACCGGCATAACCGCAATACGTGTCAGGCCGCGCTGTGCTGCCTGCGAGTCCAGCCAGCGAAGCCCATGGAACAAGCGCGTCGCGGCTTCCGTCACATCGCTCAATGCACTGAGATTAAACGTCGCGCCGGCACCTGGCAGCGGTGGCCCGAAAGCAAGCAATGCCTCATTCGCCTGCACATCATGTGCATCCAGCCGCACCGGACATGCCGGCGCATAATGGGATGTCAGCATGCCTGGCGAACGCAGAGCAGCCCCTGGCGTTGCGCCGTGCATCACCGGGCCGATCAGTGCCTCGATTATCTCGCGCGTTGCGCCACCCGGCCGCAGCAGCCGCGGCTCCGCGCCGCTCAGATCGAGCACCGTCGATTCCACGCCGACCGTGCATGGCCCACTGTCCAGCACGGCATCGATGCGCCCGCCCAGTTCCGCCATGACGTGCTGCGCCGAGGTGGGGCTGACCTGACCGGCGCGGTTCGCCGACGGCGCCGCCACCGGCCGCCCCACGGCGCGCAGCAGCGCCAGCGCCACATCGTGCGTGGGCACGCGCACGGCGAGCGTGTCCAGCCCGGCACCGGTGAGCAGAGCCACCGGGCAATCGGGACGGCGCCGCAGGACAAGCGTGAGCGGACCAGGCCACAGCAATGCCGCCAGCCGCCGCGCGGCATCGTTCGGCGTGACGTGGGCGAAGGCGGCGTCCGCGGTGGGGTAATGGCAGATCAGCGGGTTGAAGCGCGGGCGCTCCTTGGCGGCAAAGATGCCTGCCACCGCCGCGCCACTGGTGGCATCGGCGCCTAGTCCGTAGACCGTTTCGGTGCCGAACGAGACGAGTCGGCCCGCGCGCAGCAGCGCCGCGGCGCGGGCGATACCGGCCTCGTCAGCGCGCAGGGATTCGGTGTTGCGGCATTCATCCATCGGCGAGCCAATAGCCGTGCGGCTCGGTGGTGGCTACAGTCCGCGCAAACCGCGATCGCAGAGGAGGTCCGCCGCCATGCTCGAAATCGGCTTTGCCAAACCCGTCCTGCCCACATCGGGAGCGGTGGTTCTGCTGATCGCGGAGGAGGAGAAACCCGGCAGGCTCTGGCAACAGGCCGACGCGGCAACTGGCGGGGCGATCAGTCGCGCCCTGTCGGCGGCCGAGTTCAAGGGCGGCAAGGGCAAGACCTGCACGGTCCTCGCGCCCGGTGGCGACCTGACGCGCGTGGTCGCCGTAGGCCTGGGCAAACTCTTGGAGCTCAACCCGCGGACCTTGCAGGACGTCGGCGGCGCCGTGGCGGGGGCCGTCTCGAGCGACGCAACGGCGGTGGTTGCCGCCGATGGGTTGTCTGCGGCCCAGGCAGCCGAGGTGGCGCTGGGTGCGACGCTGCGCGCTTACCGCTTTGATCGCTACCGCACCAAGGAAAAGCCGGAGGACAAGCCGAAGCTCGCCGCGCTCTCGGTGCTGACCGCCGATCCGTCCGCGGCGGCCAATGCGTGGCAGCCGCTGGCCGGCGTCGCCAACGGCGTGTTTCTCACTCGCGACCTGGTCAGCGAACCGGCCAATGTGCTGAACCCCGCCGAGATGGCCGAACGCTGCCGCAAGCTCGAAACGCTCGGCGTGAAAGTCGAGGTGCTGGGCCCTCAGGAAATGCGCGAACTCGGCTTTGGAGCGCTGCTGGGCGTCGCGCAGGGGAGCGTAAATGAGCCGCGTATGGTGGTGATGCGTTGGAACAACGGTGGCTCTGCCAAGCCGGTCGCGTTCATCGGCAAGGGCGTGACCTTCGACACCGGCGGCATTTCGATCAAGCCGGCCGGTGGCATGGAAGACATGAAGTGGGACATGGCCGGCGCAGGCGCCGTGGTCGGCCTGATGGCGGCGCTGGCCGGGCGGAAGGCCAAGGTGAACGCGGTCGGATTGGTCGGGCTGGTCGAGAACATGCCGTCTGGTTCTGCGCA
>JASHVB010000017.1 GCA_030039695.1 Acetobacteraceae bacterium | reverse complement strand
TGATGTCGAGCAACAGCAGAACGGCCGCACCGCCGCCGTAAACCTGTCGCAGAGCTAGGCTCGCCGTGCGGCTGGCGGGCATGGTCCGGGTCCCGCCGGCCGTCTGAGCCACAATGTCCGGCCGGCGTGCTGCACGGCCCAGGTCGTGCAGAAGGGTAGATCTGCGCAAATTCGCGGAAAACGTGACCGACGGTGGGGCCAGCCCTGCGCGAGGGCGGTCACGCTCGCCGCCCCCGCAGCGCTGGAGGCCGAGGCGCGCGATGCTCCGCGCTCCGCGGTCCTGACACGGCTTCTGGATGCAGCCCAGCTTGCGTGCCGCCGATGGATGGGGGCGGACTTGCGCATCGCGGCGCCCTTGCATTAGGCAGGCCGCGAAAAGGAAACAGGCACACTATGAGTCACACGCTGGAACAGCGCCGGGGACTGCGCGGATCGGGGGGACCGCCGCGGGCTGCTCTGGATGCCGACGCCGTGCGCGCGGCCTACAAGCGCTGGGCCGGTGTCTATGACACTGTGTTCGGCGGGGTGTCGTCCATGGGCCGCAACCGCGCGGTGCAACTGGTGAACCAGCTCCCCGGTCGCGACGTGCTGGAGGTGGGGGTTGGCACCGGCCTTGCGCTGCCTCGCTACCGGGCCGAGAAGCGAATAACCGGCATCGACCTGTCCGCCGAAATGCTGCAGCAGGCGCACCGGCGCGCGGCGCGGCTCGGTTTGGCGAATGTCACGGCGCTGCGGGTGATGGACGCCGAGTCGACCGACTTCCCGGATGCATCGTTCGACACCGCCGTGGCGATGTTCGTGGCCTCCGTGGTGCCCCGGCCGCGGCAGCTTATGGCAGAGATGCGGCGTGTCGTGCGGCCGGGCGGCAATATCCTGTTCGTCAACCATTTCGCCGCCGAAAACGGGCCGCGCTGGTGGATCGAGTGGGCCATGGCGCCGGCGTCACGCGCGCTGGGCTGGCATCCGGATTTCGCCACGCAGTCGCTGTTCGTGCCCGAGGATCTCGCGCGCGCCAGCATCAAGCCGGTGCCGCCGTTCGGTATCTTCACCCTGGTGCGGCTGCCGAACTGACCAAATCGGTGTCATGCCCAGGCCGCAGTCTCCGGTTTGGCCCCGGGGTTCAGCCTGTACCCCGACTTTGCCGGACGCGACAGGACAGTCGTGATTCTGCGGCTCCCGACCGACCATATAAACAGGTCCAATTGCGCTAAGCCAATCGCGCGTCGTTATGAGCTGTACCTTGATCTCGCGCCCGTCGTCCGGTAGGCCGAGTGCCCGTGAACGTGGTTGTCCCGGGTTGGCCGGCGACCGCGGGAAGACGCAACGGGGTGGGTCTCTCGATGACGATGCTACGGCGGCTGCGGGCCGCGCTGTTGACTATCCTGCTTCTTCCGCTGGTCGTGCCCGGCAGCACGGTGGCACTGGCCCAGAGCGACGCCGTTGCCGCGCCGAGGCCCTGGGAAATGGGCATGCAACCTGCCTGGGGGCCGATCAAGCAGCAAATCATCGAGCTGCACGACCTGGTGCTGGTGATCATCACGCTGATCACACTATTGGTTGGCCTGCTGCTGGCCTGGGTGATGTATCGCTACAATTCCAAGCGCAATCCGGTACCGAGCCGCACGTCGCACCACGCTGTGCTCGAAATCCTGTGGACCGTGGTTCCGGTTCTGATCCTGGTGGTGATCGCGATCCCGTCGTTTCGGCTAGTTTACTATGAAGACCGCACCTACGATCCGGACCTGACGATCAAGGTCACCGGCCACCAGTGGTACTGGGAATACTCGTATCCCGACAATGGCAACATCGACTTCTCTAGCTATTTCGTGCCGGACGATCAGTTGAAGCCGGGCCAGCTTCGCCTGCTGACGGTCGACCACGACCTGGTGGTGCCGGTGCACAAGAACATCCGCATCCTGGTCACCAGCGGCGACGTGATCCATAGCTTTTTCGTCCCCGCCCTGGGTGTGCAGCGCTATGCGATCCCCGGCCGCACCATCGAGACTTGGATGCGCGTCTCCAAAGAGGGCGTCATCCACGGCGAGTGCAACCAGATCTGCGGCACCAACCACAGCCGCATGCCCATCACTATCCGCGCGGTGAGCGAGAAAGACTTCGAGGCCTGGCTGGTGCAGGCCAAGAAAGAGTTCTCGGCCGATGCCGCGCCCGCGCCGAACAACGACGCGCCGCGCCGGATCGCCGCGAACACCGAGGTTCAGCAGCACTGACCGCCTGGTCGGCGCGCAAGGAGACGATACGATGTCGGTGACCACTCACGACCACGCCCACGACCACCACGACCACAAGCCGGGTTTCATCACGCGGTGGTTATTCTCGACCAACCACAAGGACATCGGCACGCTTTACCTGATCTTCGCCGTGTTCGGCGGGACCGTGGGCGGTGTCCTGTCCGAGATCATGCGCGCGCAGCTCCTGTTCCCCGGCAACCACGTGGTCGACTCGGGGCAGGAGTGGAACACGATCGTCACCAGCCATGGCCTGCTGATGATCTTCTTTTCCGTCATGCCCGCACTGATCGGCGGCTTCGGCAACTGGTTCATCCCGCTGATGATCGGCGCGCCCGACATGGCGTTCCCGCGCCTCAACAATATAAGCTTCTGGCTGCTGCCGCCCGCGTTTTGCCTGATCTTCACCGGCCTGATGCTTGGCGAATCCGGGACTGGCTGGACGCTATATCCCCCGTTGTCGAACGCGACCTACGAGCCCGGCATCGGCATGGACTGCACCTTGTTCGCGCTGCACCTCGCCGGCATATCGTCGCTGCTCGGCGCGATGAACTTCATCACCACGATCTTCAACATGCGCGCACCTGGCATGACGCTGCACAAGATGCCGCTGTTCATCTGGTCGGAGCTGGTCACCGCGTTCCTGCTGCTGCTGTCGATCCCGGTGCTGGCCGGCGCGATCACCATGCTGATCTGCGATCGCAACTTCGGCACCTCGTTCTTCGACCCTGCCGGCGGTGGCGATCCGGTGCTCTTCCAGCATCTGTTCTGGTTCTTCGGTCACCCCGAAGTCTACATCATGATCCTGCCGGGCTTCGGCATCGTCAGCCACGTCGTCTCCACGTTCAGCAACAAGCCGATCTTCGGCTATCTCGGCATGGCCTACGCCATGGTCGCCATCGGCGTGATCGGCTTCGTCGTGTGGGCGCACCACATGTTCATCTCGGGCATCTCGGTGGACACGCGCGCCTATTTCATGGCCGCGACCATGGTCATCGCGGTACCGACCGGCATCAAGATATTCTCCTGGATCGCCACCATGTGGGGCGGCTCCATCGAGCTGAAGGTGCCGATGCTGTGGGCGATCGGCATGATCTTCGTGTTCACCATCGGCGGTGTCACTGGCGTGGTGCTGGCCAATGCCGGCATCGACCAGGTGGTGCACAACACCTATTACGTCGTCGCGCACTTTCACTACGTGCTGTCGCTCGGCGCGGTCTTCTCGATCTTCTGCGGGTTCTACTATTGGATCGGCAAAATGTCCGGCCATCAGTATCCGGAGTTCTGGGGCAAGGTGCATTTCTGGCTGACGTTCATCGGCGTCAACCTGACCTTCTTCCCGCAACACTTCCTGGGTCTGGCCGGCATGCCGCGGCGCTATCCTGACTACCCCGAGGCATTCGCGGGCTGGAACTTCGTCTCCTCCATCGGTGCCTTCGTGAGCGGCGTCGCGCTCTTGGTGTTCTTCTACGTGTTGTTCCGCACCTTCACGTCCAAGGAGCATTTGGCGGACAATTACTGGGGCGAGGGCGCCACCTCGCTGGAATGGAGCGTGTCATCACCGCCGCCATTCCACACCTATGCGGAACTGCCGCGTATCCGCTGATATCGTGAGCGACCGAACCCTACCGGTGGCCGACGCCGAGGGGGGAGAGCGATCTCCCCCGCCGGCTTATGTGCTGCACGAGACCGACGTCATCGACTGGATCGCGCTGCTCAAGCCGCGTGTGATGTCGCTGGTGGTATTCACCGGTGCGATTGGATTGTTTGTGGCGCCGGGACAGCTGAATCCGGTTCTCGCTTTCACCGCCATCCTGTGCATCGCAGTTGCCGCTGGTGCGTGCGGCGCGATCAACATGTGGTACGATCGCGACATCGACGCGGTGATGCACCGCACCCGTAATCGGCCGATCCCGGCCGGGCGGATTGAGCCGAATGCCGCCCTTGCGTACGGCGTGACGCTGGCCGTGGGATCGGTCATCGTCATGTATCTCGCGCTGAATCTGGCGGCGGCGTTCGTGCTGGCGCTGTCCATCGCGTTCTATGTGTTCGTCTACACGATGTGGCTGAAACGCCGCACCCCGCAGAACATCGTCATCGGCGGCGCGGCCGGCGCGTTCCCCGCGGTGGTGGGATGGGCGGCGGTGACCGGATCGGTCGACCTCGTGCCGCTGGTGTTGTTTGCCATCGTCTTCTTCTGGACGCCGCCGCATTTCTGGTCGCTGGCGTTGTTCGCCAACGACGACTATCGCCGTGCTGGCGTGCCGATGCTGCCGGTGGTCTCGGGTGCGAAGGAGACGCGCCGGCAGATCGTGATCTACACGCTTCTGCTGCTGCCGCTGTCGCTGGCGCCGTGGTGCATCGGCTTCAGCGGCCCGGCCTACGGTGTTGCTGCAGTGTTGCTGGATGCCGGCTTCTTGTTCTGCGTTTGGCGCGTGTTGCGCGACCGGCAGGATGCGAGTGGCGTCAGCCTGACCAACGACGCGCCGGCGCGCACAGCCTTCCGCTACTCGATCCTCTATCTGTTCGTGTTGTTCGCTGCGCTCGCGGTCGACCGCGTGGTTGGGTGATGCGTGCCGGAATACCAGGAGCCGCCGCGCCCGACGCCCGAGCAGGCCGACGAGATGCGCCGCCGGCGTCGCGGCCGTAACATCGCAATGATCATCGTGCTGTTCGCACTCGCTGCCTTGTTCTATGCGATCACCGTAGTGAAGTTCGTGCACCACGAAATGCCATGAACGCGTATGCATCCCGGCCGGCCCTGTGCCGGCCATTCGGGCCTTCCCCACATGCGCCAGAACAAAGCGCGGATGGCGGGCACCAGGCCAGCCATGACGCAAAGGTGCTTGAACTACCCCGCGATTTCGCGATGATGCGGCACCCGCGCCGGGGCGGTTTCCCCGGCCGTACCACGATGGATTCGGCATGAGCGACGCACACGGCGCCACGGCGCATCACGACATGATCGTCGAGAGCTCGGGGCTGAAGCAGCCCTACCACCTCGTCGATCCCAGCCCGTGGCCGATCATCGGCGCCATCGGCGGGTTCTGCGTCGTGTTCGGCATCATCCTCGCAGCGCATTTCGGCAGCTACGCGCTGCTGGTGATCGGCGCGCTGATCGTGTTCTTCACCATGTTTGTCTGGTGGCGGGATGTGGTGCGCGAGAGCCGCACGCCCGGCATGC
>JASHVB010000952.1 GCA_030039695.1 Acetobacteraceae bacterium | reverse complement strand
AGATTACGTCCACCTGAAAGTGTTCCGCTCTCTAGTGGCGGGGGTGGTTCTATATTGATCGATCCGTTTGTTCTGAAGGATGTCATTGTAGCTGTTTAACCGGCGCGCCGCCCGCGCCTTCAACGGTTCGATTGTCACGGTCAGGATTTCCTCCCTCGCCGCGGAGGCCGGGCCCGAGAGCGGAAAACCGGTCGGTCCTACGATCAGACTGCACCCCAGAAACGGCTGACCGGGTTCGGTTCCGACCCGATCGGCGGCGATGATGAAAAGACCGTCGCTGGGCGTGCCAGCCATGATTAGCGTGTTTGCCATCGTTTCGCGTCGAGGCTGATCGGGCGTCGGCACCCAGTTTGTCGGTACACGAATGATGTCGGCGCCGGCGAGAGCACAGCAACGATAGCTCTAGGGAGCCCAGGTGTCATAGCAGATGAACATCGCCATCCGCCCAAAGAGCAGGTTCAGCACTGGGAACCCGAGATCGCCAGGTGTTGTCCGTCGCGTCGAGACGCTAAGGCGGATATGAGCACGTATCAAGAACGAACGCTGGAGCTCGGCGCCCGACAGATCGCGCCCAGGCCACAAGCTGCGGCTCATGTGTTGAGCCTCGCACCTGGCATCACGTGCGGACACCGTACGGGCATTTTCCGGAAGATTCGGCAGCATATTCCGCTACCGCTATATAGAGAGCTGATTTCGTTAGGAAAATTGGCGCGCCCGAGAAGATTCGAACTCCTAACCCCCAGATCCGTAGTCTGGTGCTCTATCCAATTGAGCTACGGGCGCCGAAGCCGCGGGGGTGTAGCCGATGCCCGGCCCGCGTTCAACCCTCACCGCGGCGCGTAAGTGCGGATACCTGCTTTGCCCTGCTGCGGGGCGGCTCAGTCGCGCGATTCTGGCGTGTCAGTCAGCGGGATCGCGGCAGGCCGGAACCCGCCGCCCTGCGGTGCGTTGGCCAGTTGCTGCAGCGTCACAGTCAGCGCCGCCTGCGCCATTTCGTTGCCCCGCACCGTGGCCTTGATCGAGGCGACGCGGCCAGCCATCAACTCCTGTTTGTGATCAGCGAGGTAGTCGGCCGAGGCTTTCTGGTTGCGCGTGTAGCCGTTCAGTTCCGGAACGACGTAGCGCGCAAACAGCTCCCAGGATCGCAGTGTGGCATCTCGGTTTGCCCAGTCATGGGCGAAACCAAGCACCACGCCAAAGCCGCCTGTCACCTGCTGCAGGTTGCGGATCATCTCGACTGCCTGGTCCGGCGTGCCGATCACGGCCGAGCCAACGCCGCTGCCGCTCCCATTCACCTGATCCATAAGTGCCCATTTGTCCTCGACGCGAACGGCACCCGGCCGGCCGAGGACACGGACGTTGTACTCGTTGTGCCACCACCACAGGCCATCGACGGCTTCGTGCTCCGCCTGCTTCCTCGATTCGGCGAGATGGAAAGACACGAGAACGCGCCAATCACCACGATCGACGGTCCTGCCGTGCTGCTTCGCAGCTTCCTCCGCAAACGACCACTGGACCGGCAGTGCGGCCAGCCCTTCGGTGGAGGTGGAGGCGATGGACAGGACGCCCATACCATATTTTCCGGCGAGCTGCATGCCGGATGGGCTGATCGAGGACGCGGCGGCCATCGGTAAGTGCTCCTGCAATGGCAGCAACTGCAATTGGGTGTCGTTCAGCGTGAACCAGTCGCTGCGGTAGCTGAAGCGTTCGCCGCCGAACAACCGGATGATGACGCCGAGTGCCTCGTCCTGGCGGTCGCGCAGCAGCATCTGGTCCACGCCGAAGCCGCGCGCATCCGACGGTAGTGCGCCGGGGCCGGTGCCGAAGATCACCCGGCCGCGGGTCAGATGATCGAGCTGCACGATGCGCTGCGCCACAGTGAAGGGATGGTGGTAGGGCAGCGACACGACTCCGGTGCCGAGCCTGATACGTTCAGTGTGCTCGCCGGCGGCGGCGAGAAACAGTTCAGGCGAGCCGATCATCTCCCAACCGGAGGAGTGGTGCTCCCCGCACCAGAATTCGTCGAAGCCGAGTTGGTCTAGATGCGTGACGAACTTCAGGTCGCGGCGGAATTGCAATGTGGGGTGCTCACCGACTGGGTGATGCGGGGCGAGGAAGGCACCGAATTTCATGCGTTGCACGGGCTTGGCCTCTCGGATGCGGAGCGCAGAGCCTTATGAGACTGTGTCGGATTGAAGCGTCAAGGGGGTGGATACCGTGGCGAGACAGCGGCAGGGACGCACCGGTACGGTGAAAACGAGTGCCGTCCGGGTATCAACAGCAGAGCGATTATGCGCATCAATGCGCGTGCAGTTGATCGGGCACGCGCGGCGGATGGCGCCCGCTCCATCCAATTGAGCGATTACTGGTGCGTCGGTCGGAGCGAACGGCACACAGCGCCGATGGTGTGGTCTGTGTAGCGCAGGCCTTCACGCCGATACGTGCGACGGCTGTTCCCGTTGTCTTCGCAAGAACGAGAGAATCCAGGCCGGCCGGGTCACGCAACCCGCCGGTTTGCCAGTTGAATTGACTTGGAAAGGCGTTGCCAGACCGTTGCTGGCAAGCCTCAAGGAAGTGGCGCTCCGATGCTAGCCCGCCTACACAGTAAGAACTGGATGTCCCACCTGGTCAAGTTACCGCGCGCAGATCAAGGCCTATGCCGACGCGTGTAACTTGTCCAGTTCGCGCAGGATCGACTCACCCATCACGTTCGTGCCGACCTTGGCAGTGCCGGGAGCCATGATGTCCGCCGTGCGCAGCCCTGAAGCCAGCACGTTGGTGCTGGCGCGTTCGATCAGCGCAGCATCCTCGTCCATGCCGAACGAATGGCGCAGTAGCATCGCAAAGCTGAGAATCTGCGCCAGAGGGTTGGCAATGCCGCGCCCGGCGATGTCCGGTGCGCTGCCGTGAATCGGTTCGTACAGCGCATGCCGCTTGCCGTCCGACTGCACCGCACCGAGTGTGGCAGACGGGAGCATGCCCAGACTGCCAGTCAGCATCGACGCCAGGTCTGACAGCAGATCGCCGAAGATGTTGGAGGTGACGATCACGTCGAACTGCTTTGGTGCACGCACAAGCTGCATGGCACAGTTGTCGGCATACATGTGCGACAACTCAACATCCGGATATTCGCGCTGCTGCAGCGCCGTCACGGTTTGCCGCCAGAACAAGCCGGACTGCATGACATTGGATTTTTCGACGCTGGTGACGCGGTTGTGCCGCTTGCGCGCCAGCTCGAACGCAACGCGCGCGACACGCTCGATCTCATGGGTGGCATAAGCTTCCGTATCGAAGCCGCGCCGCTCACCGTTCGGAAGGGTCTCGATGCCGCGTGGTTCACCGAAATAGATGCCGCCTGTGCTTTCGCGAACGATCATCAGGTCCAGGCCGCGTACCACCTCAGGCTTCAGAGTAGACGCATTGACCAAAGGCTCCAGTACCGTGGCCGGGCGGAGATTGGCGAACAGATCGAGCTCCTTGCGTAGGCGCAGGATCGCAAGTTCCGGGCGAAGCTGAAAGCCAAGCTTCTCCCACTTCGGACCGCCAACCGAGCCGAACAGAATGGCGTCGGCATCCTTTGCCTTTTGCATGGTCTCGTCAGTGATAGGCGTGCCGCGCGCGTCGATCGCCGCGCCACCCACCAGATCATCGGAAATATCGAATGTGACCATGCGTCGTCGGTCCATCCAGTCGATGATGCGGCGGACCTCGCGCATCACCTCCGGGCCGATGCCGTCGCCGGGGAGGATCAGTAGCTTCTTGTTGGCTGGCATCGATGCAATCCTTTCAGAAAGCGGGTGGCGGCCGACGCTAACCGGTTACCGTCGACGGGATCCATGGCTGGCTCTGCCGCCGTGCCGCTTCGTAGCTGTCAATCCCCCGCGCGTGCTGCATGGTCTGGCCGATGTCGTCCAGCCCGTTCAGCAGCAAATGCTTGCGGAACGGATCAATGTCGAAGTGGATCTCCTCGCCGTTCGGCCGTACCACGACCTGGCGCGCTAGATCGACGGTGATGCGCGCATTGCCGCCGAGTTTCGAGTCATCGATCAGCTGATCGCAGATCGCACGGGGCAGGCGGATCGGCAGGATGCCGTTCTTGAAGCTGTTGTTGAAGAAGATGTCGGCAAAATCCGGCGCGATGATGCAGCG
>JASHVB010000951.1 GCA_030039695.1 Acetobacteraceae bacterium | reverse complement strand
CTCTACCGCACCGATGGCACGCCGCATCCGTATTCCACCCGGGCTTTGTTTCGCCGGATCCTGGAGCGGCTGGCCGGCAAGGGCTTCACCTGGCGTGCCGGACTGGAAGTCGAATTTCACCTGTTCCGTTGTGAGGAACTGGTGCCCGCGCCCGATCATATCGGCATGCCGGGCCCGCCGCCGCGGGTCACGGCGCTGAACCACGGCTACCAGTACCTGACCGAACAACGCTACGACCTGCTCGATCCCTTACTCGAGACATTGCGCAGACATGTGCAGGGCCTTGGTCTGCCGCTGCGATCGATGGAAGTCGAGTTCGGGCCGAGCCAAGTCGAAGTCACTTTCGCTGCCACCACCGGTATGGAACCGGCCGACCTGATGGTCTTGTTCCGCAATGCCGCGAAGCAGGTGTTCGCTCGCGAAGGCTATCTCGCGAGCTTCATGTGTCGACCGCAGATGCCGCATGCGGCGGCTGCCGGCTGGCACCTCCATCAATCGCTTGAGGATATCGCAACCGGGCGCAACGTCTTTCCCGAAGCGGACGGCCTGTCGCCCGTGGCACGCGCCTGGCTGGGTGGGCTGTTGCGGCATGCTTCGACGATGGCCGCATTCAGCACGCCGACGATCAATGGTTATAAGCGCTACCAACCGAACTCGATGGCGCCGGATCGTGTCGTCTGGGCCTACGACAATCGCGCGGCGATGGTACGGGTCATCGGCCCGCTCGGCGATCCGGCGACGCATCTGGAAAATCGATTGGGCGAGCCAGGCGCGAACCCGTATCTGTACATGGCGTCTCAGATCGCCGCCGGGCTGGACGGCCTCGCGACGCAGGCCGACCCCGGGCCGGCGTGCGAAACGCCATACAGCGCCGACGCACCGAAGCTGCCGAGGTCACTGATGGAGGCGATCGCGGCACTGCGCGGCAGCCTCTGCTTCCGCGCAACATTCGGCGATGCGTTCGTCGACTACTTCGTGCGCCTGAAGGAGTTCGAGATCGCGCGCTTCCTGACCGATGTGACCGACTGGGAGCAGCGGGAATATCTGGCGGTGCTGTAGCAGGGGCCGACCGGTCAGCGCCACGCTGAGCCGCTGTCGCCGGTGGCCGGTGGCCGTGCTGGCGGGAAACCTCTCCCGCGCTGCGCGGGGTTGGGCGGCGAAGCTGATCGCCGCAGGCTGCGCGTCATGGGGCTAAGCGTGTCGCCCGCGCGCCTTCTACCGTCACCCGGCGCACCGCGCCGAGCGTCACGGGTTAGCGCGCGAGGGATTGAAGGATTGCCTGTCTCACGTCTGCTGGCTGTCCCTGCACCGCCTGCATGACGGCGCGGAGCCGGCCACGCAGCTCGTACACCTGGTCAAGCAGCGACAGGACCAGCGGCACCGTCTCCGCAGCGACGTCCATATCGCGACGCAGGTCGTGAATCAGGCGCACACGAGCCACGTCGATTTCGTGAAATACCCAGCCCGACTCGGCAGCTTCCGGCAGGACCCAACCCCGCTCGACCCATTCGGTCAACTCGATCACCGGCAGGTCGGCGAACAATGCGGCGACGGCAGTGATTTGCATCATGCGTCCTCCAGACCGGCGCGCGGATTGAGGGAATGGCGCGGCGTCCAGGTCTTCAGGAACTCGGCCAGCTCCGGCTCCTCGGCCGGCGGCACGATGACGTGGAGCTGCACGTATTGATGACCCTCGCGAATGCCGCGCCCGCGCAGGCGCAGCCGTGTTCCGGTCCCGGAGTTGGGCGGAATCGTCAGCTTCACCTTGCCTTTGATCGTCGGTACTTCCAGCGCACCCCCGAGCACCGCCTCCTGCACCGTCACTGGCAGTTCGATGATGATGTCGTCACCCTCGCGGCGGAACAGAGGATGCGGCGTGACGGCGATCTCGATCAGAGCGTCGCCGGCGGAGCCACCACCAAGACCGGGCATGCCCTGGCCCTTGAGCCGCAGCACCTGCCCGTCGCGCGCGCCGACCGGGATCCGCACGTCAAGGGTGCGGCCATCCGGCAGGGTGATGCGTCGGGTCGAGCCGTTGGCCGCCTCGAGGAAACTCACCGGCAGTGTGTATTGCGCATCGGCGCCGCGCGCCGAGAATCCGCGGCCTCCCGCGGCGCCGGAGCCGTGCGGACTGCCGCCGCCGAAGGCGTGGGCGAAAATGTCTTCCAGATCCTCCGGATTGATGTTGCCGCTGTATTTCCGATAACCGCCGGTGTCGCCGAAGTCGCGATAGAACGGGCGCTCGGGTTGCACCTCGTGGCCTTCGGCATCGATCTCGCCACGGTCGTAGCGGGCGCGCTTGTCCTTGTCGCCGAGCAGATCATAGGCGGCGCTAATCTCCTTGAAGCGCTCCGCCGCTTCCGGCTTGCCGGGGTTGACGTCGGGGTGAAAGCGCTTGGCCAGATTCCGGTAGGCCGAGCGGATGGTGGCGTCGCTGTCGGTCTTCTGCACGCCAAGGATTTCATACGGATCCTTCATACCGGGGGAGATAGGCTCGGCGTCGCCGCGAGGAAAGACCGTACAGCCAACCGAGGATGCGTCCCGGCAGCGTCGGCCGGACCGTGGCACCGTTGCCAGCACCGGCATCGGAGGCCACGCGAACCGGGCCTCCCCCACCCGGGGCATGCCCGCTATCCTGTCCGCGCCTGATCCGGCGCGAGGGAAGCCCCATGGCAGACACCGTCAGCTACAGCGACTTCGAGCGCGTGGACATTCGCGTCGGCACTATCGTCGATGCGCAGCCCTTTCCCCAGGCGCAAAAGCCGGCGTTCAAGCTGGTCATCGATTTCGGAGCGGAAATCGGCGCCAAACGATCATCGGCGCAGCTCACCGTCCATTACCGGCCGGATCAGTTGATCGGCCGTCAGGTCTTGGGCGTGGTGAACTTCCCGCCACGACAGATCGGGCCATTCATCAGTGAGGTGCTGACGCTTGGCCTGCCTGATGAAGACGGCGCGGTGGTGCTGCTGAAGCCCGACTTCAAAGTGCCCAACGGCGGCAAGATGTTCTGAACGCGACCGTTTCTTCATGCGACGCGGCGCCGATAGCAGATGCGGTGCTGGTGCAATTTGATCGCGGTCCCATTCTGGCGGCCATCCGGTTCGGTTCAGGGCGGTGTGATGGCCAGGTTCCCGGGTTTTGCGGCGCTGTTCGAGCGGCGGCAACGTGCAGGGTCCCCGTCATTGACTGCTCAATCGGGCAAGACACCCGGATCTGATCGGTATCGGCCGTGTGCCGGGTGACGAGATGGACCTGGAGCGCCACCTGCCTGCTGACCACCGCGACGCTGACCCCGGCCGCATTCAGGGTTAATGTGCATCACCCGCCAGGCTGAGGGAGCCGCGGTCGCATGCCGACGCACTACTACACGGTGACCTGGGATCAGTTGCACCGCGACGCACGGGCCCTGGCGTGGCGGCTGATCGAGCGCGGCCCTTATCGCGGCATCGTCGCCATTACCCGTGGCGGGCTCATCCCGGCGGCCATTGTCGCGCGCGAGCTGGACGTGCGGCTGGTGGAGTCGGTCTGCGTCCTGACCTACGGCGGGGAGCGCCGCGGCACGTTGGCCGACGAGCAGGCGATTGGCGAGCCGGTTGTGCTGAAGCCGCCGGTCGCAGCCGGGGATGGCGAAGGGTTCCTGATCATCGACGACCTTGTCGACACCGGCACGACGGCGCGGCTGGTGCGCCGCCTGCTTCCGCGTGCGCACCTCGCCTGCGTCTATGCCAAGCCCGCCGGACGAGCCGAGGTCGACACGTTCGTGACGGAAGTGTCGCAGGACACCTGGATCATGTTCCCGTGGGACACCGAATTGCAGTTCGTTACGCCGCTGGCAAGTCGCGACCGGGGCTGAGTTCCAGCAATGCAAGAAACGCCCGGCTGGACGCGCAGGCGGGCTTGACCCTGCCGCCGATCATACGTAAGCAAATGACGATCGTTGAAGGGAGAGAACCGTGCCATCACCGGATGGCCAGGGAACCCCCTGCAACGGGTTCCATCTCGAAGACCACGTTGGCTTCCTGCTCCGTCGCGCCCACCAGCGGCACGTCGCGCTGTTCCTGGAGGCGGTAGAGGCTCATGCCCTCACGCCGACGCAGTTCGCGGCGCTCTGCAAGGCGGTCGAGGTCGGGCGGGTGACGCAGAATCTACTCGGTCGGCTGACCGCTATGGATCCGGCCACCATCCAGGGCGTGGTCCGGCGGCTGACCGAGCGTGGTCTGCTGAAGCGCACGCGCGACCCGATGGACCGGCGCACGGCGGTGCTGGCGCCGACCGAGGCGGGGGTTGCCCTGATCACCCACGCCGTGGCATGCGCGCAACGGGCACACGAAGCGGCGCTTGCGCCGCTGAATCGCGCCGAGCAAGACCAGTTGCTGGCACTGCTGCGCCGGCTTGCCTGAGTGTCCAGAAGGATAGTGCCTACATGGATGGCATGATGGCTGCGCCACCGCTGTCCCTCTCGGCCATAGAGCGCTTGGGTCGCGAAGCGGACCAGGGATGGAGGGAAGGGCGTGCGGCCCCGGGCACGCTGCACGTCGGCATCGGTCTCCACTGTCCGCTCCCTCAACTGGCGGGAGATGGGTGTTCACGATCGCAGTGCTGCCAATGATGGACGCTTTCGCCCCGCCGCTTGCTCTCGGCTTCAGCTTCGCTGACTTGGCCAGCCGTGCGGGGCTGGTCAGGCTCGACCGCATCTTCCTTGACCACCTGGCGGAGGAGGAGCCCGGCCTGCACGCACGCTTGCTCGCTGCTCGTGCCGAACCGGATGGCGTGTCGCACCGAGACGAGAGCAACCTCGTCGTCGCGCTCGGTCCCCACCTCGACGCATTCGTTGCGTCGTTGTTCCAGATTGACCCCGAGAACCAGGCGCTGGCCTGCGAGACGGCGACACTCGACCCAATCCACGCCTGCAAGCGCTTGTTCGTGCAGCGCCAGGCAGTGAAGAAATACGCCGATCCGTCCGGCTTCGACGGCCCCGCGTTGCGCGCCGCGCTTGAGGCGCGCTGGGGCGAAAAACTGACCGAACTCGCCTTCGCCTCCCACGTCGCCAACTGGGAAAAGGCCGGTGACGCGGAGGCGCTGGATATCGCGATGCGCTACGCTGCGTGGGCAACGCTGACCGAGGCCGGTCGCGCCGCGCATCGTGGCGATACGATATTTGGCGTGCCGCACCGGTTGGACCCGAACCACCTGGTGCCAGTCGAAACGATCGAACGCGATGGCGTGACCATGCTGCGTCTGCCAGAGCATGACTGGCGGCATCGCGACGGGTTTGCGCTGACCGATAACGGGATGAATCGCCAGCAGGCGCTCGACCAGATCAACTACTGCATCTGGTGTCACACGCAGGGCAAGGATTCCTGCAGCAGCGGCCTGAAGGACCGCAAGAGCGGTCAGTTTCAGAAGTCGCCGTTCGGTGTGCTGCTCGCGGGCTGTCCGTTGGACGAGAAGATCAGCGAGATGCACACGCTGCGCGCTCAGGGCAGCGTGATCGGTGCGTTCGCGACCATCGCCATTGACAATCCGATGATGGCGGCGACCGGCCACCGCATCTGTAACGACTGCATGAAGGCCTGCATCTATCAGCGGCAGGACCCGGTCGATATCCCGCAGGCCGAGACGCGCGTGCTGAAGGATGTGCTGTCGCTGCCCTGGGGCTTCGAGATCTATGCGCTGCTGACCCGCTGGAATCCGCTGGACATTCGCCGTCCGCTGCCCCGCCCCGACAGCGGCCGCAAGGTGCTGATCGTCGGGCTCGGGCCGGCCGGTTTTACGCTGGCGCATCATCTGATGAACGATGGCCATACTGTCGTCGCGATCGACGGTTTGAAAATCGAGCCGCTCGGCATCGACCCGAACGCGCCGGTGCGCGACGTTGACGCCTTGTTCGAGAATCTGGACGACCGCGTGATGGCCGGCTTCGGTGGCGTCGCCGAGTACGGCATCACCGTGCGCTGGAACAAGAATTTCCTGAAGCTGGTACGACTGCTGTTGGAACGGCGCGCACAGTTTGCGCATTTCGGCGGCATTCGCTTCGGCGGCGGAGCAACGCTGTCGATGGATGGCGCTTGGGCGATGGGCTTCGATCACATCGCGCTGTGCATGGGGGCCGGGAGGCCAACCGTGCTGGATATTCCGAACGGTCTGGCACGCGGCGTGCGCGCCGCGTCGGATTTCCTGATGGCGCTGCAGCTCACCGGCGCGGCAAAGTTTTCCTCCGTTGCCAACTTGCAGATTCGCCTGCCGGTGGTGGTGGTGGGCGGCGGCCTGACGGCGGTCGACACCGCGACGGAAAGCCTCGCCTATTATGTGCGGCAGGTGGAGAAATTCGCGCTGCGCTATCGCACGCTGGTGGCCGAACGCGGGGAGGCCGCGGTGCGCCGGCGCTGGAGCGCGGAAGAGGCAGAGATCGCCGACGAATTCCTGGCGCACGCCGCGGCGATCCGCGCCGAACGCGGGGAAGCTGCGCGCGAAGGCCGCGCGCCGCGGCTGGCGAAGCTGCTGGATTCCTGGGGTGGCGCGACCATCGCCTATCGCCGCCGGCTGACCGATTCGCCCTCCTACACGCTGAACCACGAGGAAGTGGCGAAGGCAATGGAAGAGGCGGTGCGTTTCGCCGAAGGCCTGACGCCGCGCGCGGTGGAGGTCGATGGTTACGGCCACGCTGCCGGCCTGCGTCTGTCGCGTGCCGACGGCAGCCAAGCCGTGCTCCCGGCACGTGCCATTCTTGTTGCCGCAGGGACGCAGCCGAACACCGTGCTGGCACGCGAGGACCATCGCTTCGTGCTCGATGGCCGTTATTTCCAGGCCGTGGACGAGACGGGCACGCCCGTCGCGCCGGTACGCGGCCTCGCCAAGCCCGACACGCCGCACGTGCTGATGCATCGCGCCGACAACGGCCGCTTCGTCAGCTTCTTCGGCGACCTGCACCCGAGCTTTTT
>JASHVB010000950.1 GCA_030039695.1 Acetobacteraceae bacterium | reverse complement strand
GACCGCACCGGCGACGAGATCCACACCTCGATGGAAGCCGGCCCGATGATCCGCAAGGCGGAGATGAAACACACGCCGTGGATCCAGGCGTATGAGGACCAGAATGTCGATATCGGCCTCGCCTGCGGCTTGCGCGGCAAGGCGCAGATCGGCAAGGGAATGTGGGCGGCACCGGATCGGATGGCGGATATGCTGGCGCAGAAAATCGGCCATCCGAAAGCCGGCGCGAACACGGCCTGGGTGCCGTCCCCGACGGCCGCCACACTGCATGCACTCCACTATCATCAGGTGAATGTCGCGGCGCGCCAGATCAGGCTCGCGACACGCGCGCGTGCCTCGCTGCGCGATCTGTTGACCATACCGTTGGCCGACCGGCCGAACTGGTCGTCCGACGACGTCCAGCAGGAGCTGGACAACAACTGCCAGGGCATCCTCGGCTACGTCGTCCGCTGGATTGATCAGGGCGTCGGGTGCTCCAAGGTGCCAGACATCCACGATGTCGGGCTGATGGAGGATCGCGCGACGTTGCGCATTTCCAGCCAGCACATCGCCAACTGGTTGTACCACGGCGTCGTGAGCGAGGCGCAAGTCATGGCAACGATGCGTCGGATGGCGGAGGTGGTGGACCGGCAGAACGCCGATGATCCGCACTACAAACCGATGGCGCCCGCGTTCGAAGGCGCGGCGTTCCAAGCGGCCTGCGACCTGGTTCTCCAGGGGCGCGAGCAACCCAACGGCTACACCGAATTCGTCCTGCACAGGCGGCGGCGGCAGGCGAAGGCCGGCGGCTGACCCCGCATCGGTTGTGGCGTTGGACGAGGTGGATGATGATCGGGCCGCCGCGCGGTCGATGACACGATACTCCCTGCCGCGCCGCTCAATGGAGGCGCGCATGTTCGAGGGCTTCATCCGCACCGAGCTTCAAACCAGCGGCGCGCGTATCCATCTGCGCCACGGCGGGGATGGTCCGCCGCTGCTTCTGCTGCACGGCAATCCGCTGACGCATGTGTCGTGGCATGCGGTCGCCGGGCGGCTCGCGAAGCACTTCCACGTCGTGTGCGCTGATCTGCGCGGCTATGGCGACAGCGTCGGGCCGGAAGATGGCGGCGACAATCACATCAACTATGCCTTCCGTGCCATGGCGCAGGACCAGGTCGAGGTGATGGAACACCTGGGCTATCGCCAGTTCAATGTCGCCGGGCACGACCGCGGCGCGCGCACCACCGCACGGATGTGCCTAGACCATCCGGAACGGGTGATCCGCGCGGCCGTGGTCGATATTCTGCCCAACCATCACATCTGGACCCACACCTCGAAACAATGGGCCACCAAATCCTGGCACTGGCTGTTCATGATCCAGCCCTACGACATGCCGGAGCGCATGATGGCCGGTGTACCCGCCGCCTATTACATGGAAAAGAAATTGTCCAAGCCCGGCATCGGTCTCGGCTTCATGCACCCCGACGCGTTCGCCGAATACGTCCGCTGCTTCAACTGGAAAACCATCCGCGGCTCTTGCGAGGACTACCGCGCCTGCGCGAGCTGCGATTTCGAAATGGACACCGCCGACTTCCAGGCCGGCAATAAAATCGAGACACCCTTGCTGGTGACCTGGGGCGCCAAGAGCCACACAGGCACTGTGCATGGCGATGTGCTCGCGGTGTGGCGAGACTACGCTACCAACGTAACGGGCGGACCGATCGATTGCGGACACTATGTGCCGGAAGAAGCGCCCGATGCGGTGTTCGACATGTTCATGCGGCACTTCGCACGGTGAAATCCGATGTGACCGCCAGGAACGGACCGACATGGCGCGAACTGTGACGTGGCAGAGTTGCTCTGAGCGAACCCGCCCTTCACATCGTCAGCCAGCCGCACCGTCACCCTCGCGAAGGATCAATTTCGACGCCTGCTTTGGCCGATCCACTACTCCGCCGCCACCGCCACCGGCCGCCGTGCGATACGCAACACAAGCAGCGATGCCAGCATGCAGGCCGCGCCGCCAGCGAGGAACGCCAGCATATAGCTGCCCGTGGCGTTGCGGATCTCACCGGCCGCGATGGCGGCCAGCGCTCCGCCAAACTGATGCGCGCAGAAAATCCACGACACGATGACCGGGCCATCCTTGCGGCCGAACACTTCATTGCTCAACGTGACCGTCGGTGGAACGGTGGCGACCCAATCCAGGCCGTAAAACACGGCGAAGATCGACAGATCGGTGACGTTGAACTGGCTGAACGGCAGCGCCAGCAGCGACAGCCCGCGCAGGCCATAGTACCAGAACAAGAGGATGCGCGGGTTGTAGCGATCCGTCAGCCAGCCCGAACAAATCGTGCCAAACAAGTCGAACACGCCGAGCGAGGCCATCATCGCCGCGGCGGTCACCTCCGGGATGCCGTGGTCCACGCAGTAGGCGATCATGTGCGTTCCCACGAGGCCATAGGTGGAGAACCCGCAGACCGCGAAACTGCCTGCCAGCAGCCAGAAATCGACGGACCGGCTGCCGCGCGCGAGGCCCTCGAACGCGACGCGGAACGGGTTGCCGGCGGTCGGCAGCGTGGGTGGCTCGGCGTCGGCGCCGTAGGGCCCGATGCCGGCCTCGCCCGGGCTTTCTGCCATCAGCAGCCACACCAACGGGATCATCGCGAGCACCAGCGCCGTCACGGCGACGGGCACGCTGACCCAGCCAAGCCCGGTGGCGAGCGCTGCCAGCGCCGGTAGAAACACCAACTGGCCGCTGGCATTGCTCGCGGTCAGCAAGCCGATGACAAGGCCCCGACGGGCAACGAACCAGCGGTTCGCCAGGGTCGCCGCGACGCCGAAGCCTGTGGCGCCGGCACCAAGCCCGACCAGCACTCCCCAGGTCAGGTAGAGCTGCCACGGCTTGCTGACGAGGGCGCTGGCGCCGGCCCCCAGCGCCAGCAGCACCAGCGCACCCAGCATTGTGCGGCGGATGCCGATCGTCTGCATCAGCGCCGCAGCGAATGGGCCCGTCAGCCCGAGCAGCAGAATATTCAGCGAGACGGCGCCGGAGATCATGGCGTCGCTCCAGCCGAACGCCTTCTCGAGCGGCACCAGCAACACACTCGGGGCGGCGCGGACGCCAACGCCGATCAGAATCACGGTGAAGCTGATGGCGACGACGACCCAGGCGTAATGGACGCGCCCGGAGAAGAGACGGGCGAAGCGCTGGGCGGCGGACATCGGCGCGCACTCCTGGGTGGTCGTTGCATTGAGCATGACGAACGTCATATGGTCACACAAGTGAAGACATGACGAGCGTCATGCGTTCGAGGAATGGTGCGCATGCGAAAGATGGAACTGCGCAAATCCGAGACCCGACAGCGCATCGTCGATGCCGCCGGCAGCTTGTTCCGCCAGTACGGCATCGACGGCGTTGGGGTAGACGCCATCATGCACGCCGCCGGGCTGACACACGGCGGCTTTTACGGACACTTCCCGTCGAAGGAGGCGCTGGTGGCCGAGGTTTCCGCCGCCGCCCTG
>JASHVB010000949.1 GCA_030039695.1 Acetobacteraceae bacterium | reverse complement strand
CGCTTGCCGATATCGAAGTGAGATTGAAATACAATCAGAACTTCGAGAGCATCTACGCCATGGTTCCTGCGAACTTCGGTTTGATGCTGGCGCTGTTCCCGGCCATCCTCATGGCGCTCGCGGTCGTGCGCGAAAAGGAGCTCGGCTCGATCACCAACCTCTACGTCACGCCTGTCAGCCGTATCGAATTTCTCATGGGCAAGCAGCTTCCTTATATCGCTTTAGCGATGGTCAATTTCGCGTTGATGTATCTGATGGCACTGTTCGTGTTCCAGGTTCCGCTGAAAGGCAGCTTTCTGGTGTTGCTGCTCGGAACGCTGATCTATGTCTGCGCGACGACGGCATATGGGATGCTGATTTCCGCCTTCGCCCGGACGCAGATCGCAGCGCTGTTCGGCACGGCGATTATGACCGTCTTGCCGGCGTCGATGTTCGCCGGGATGACGGTTCCTGTCTCATCACTGACGGGTATGGCCCACATCATGGGTCGCTTGTTCCCCATGACCTACTACTTGCCTGTCAGTCTCGGCACCTTCACCAAAGGCCTTGGTTTCGCCGACCTCATGAACAGCCTCGTCAGCCTCTCCCTGTTCCCGCCGATCCTGCTGCTGCTGAGCATGCTGCTGCTTCGAAAGCAGGAACGCTAGGCACAGCCCAATGCCAAGCCTCGCCAACATATTTTGGCTCGGCACCAAGGAGTTACGCAGCTTCCTGCGCGATTACGTCCTGCTGGCCCTGGTCGCCTACAGCTTCTCTCTCGCAATCATCGCGCAGTCACAAAGCAGCTCACAGGAAGTACACAATGCCTCGGTGGCGATCGTGGACGAGGACCACTCCGAGCTATCGCGCCGGATTGCCTATGCCTTCCTGCCACCCTATTTCCAGAAACCGCTGTACATCGCCGAACGCGATATTGTCCCGCTGATGAATGCCGGACGCTTTACGTTCGTCGTCGACATCCCGCCGCATTTCGAGCGCGATGTCCTGGGTGGGCGCGAACCAGGTGTTCAGCTCGACGTCGATGCAACGGCGATGGTGCAGGCCGGGCTCGGCGCCGATTACGCGCAGCAGATCATCACCACAGAGATCGAGAATTTCGTCTCACGCACGGAGCAATCGCCACCAAGCCCGGTCACGATCAACGTCCGCATCGCGTACAATCCAAATGCAGACACGCCCCAGTTCAGCAGCGTCATGGGCATCATCGACAGCATCACGATGTTGGCGATCATTCTGGCTGGTGCTGCTGTCGTCCGTGAACGCGAACATGGCACAATGGATCACCTGCTGGTGATGCCGCTGACACCGTTTGAGATCGCGATGTCGAAGATTTGGGCCAACAGCCTGGTCATCCTGACGGCGGCATCGCTGTCCATTTATCTTATCGTTCGCGGCTTCCTGCATATTCCCGTCGCCGGCTCCATCCCGCTGTTCCTGGTTGGTGTGGCGATCTACCTGTTCTTTGCCACGGCGATTGGGATTTTCCTCGGCACCATCGCGCGGTCAATGCCGCAGCTCGGTCTGTTGTACTTGCTCGTCTACATGCCCCTCAGCATGTTGTCTGGCGCCCACACCCCGCTCGAGAGCATGCCGCCATGGCTCTCGACGGCAGTGCAGATTTCTCCCACCGTTCACTTCGTTGCCTTTGCCCAGGCGATCCTTTATCGCGGCGCCGGGTTTTTGATTGTATGGCCACAATTACTGATCGTCGCATTGATCGGGGGGTTATTTCTGGCGCTCTCGCTATGGCGCTTCCGCTCTGTCACCGCGGCTTCGAGTTGAGGCCGCTCTGAACAAGTGCTCGCCACCACGGCGGGCGATCGCCCCAGAGCGGACCGGGGGGCTGAATAACAAGCATGATGACCGGCTCCGACCGTCGCGGCATTGATCCGGGGTAAGTCGCTCGACATCGACTGCAAAACGATCCCGCTTTTGCACCGCGGGCGTTCACGATACGGCAAAATGCATCGGGTCTGGCCACGGGTGGTGGTGCGGGGCAACCCCGTCAGCAGGCTGACAACCACCAAGGTGACCATGCGCAGGCGAGCCTCCCATCGAGGCCGCATTGTCTGTCCGTACGCACCAGCCCGTCTCACAGCACACGCAACGCCGCTTGATGCAGGTCAAGGCAGACAAATTCCAGCCGCGCTTTACTGCGTCCCGTTCGCACACGGAGACCGACATGAAAGCCGCGGTGCTAGCCGCAATCGGCGAGGCCGAACTGTCGCGCCCAGCCGCCGTGAACAGTGCCCTGGCGGCCAATGATCGCATCAAGTACTTGCTCAGTCTGCTGCAAATGGCCACCGCGCATGCCGACCAGCCGTCGCAGCCGGCAGCGACAATGCAAGACGAACGCCTCGCCTGTGGCATCGCCGATGTCGCGCTCGATGCATTCACAGCAACGGCTCGCCGTCAGGGCAGCGCCTATCTCATGCCTCACGTTGACGCAGTATTGTCACGAATCGCCGGTGATATGCGCGTAATGGCGGCGCCGGTGCTCGACGAACATTTCGCCGCACGCCTGAAGGCTGCGCTGGCCGCGCTCCCATCCGCCACCGACAACGTGCTGGATGCCACTGCCCTCGCCGTGCTGACGACAGCCAGCCCGCCGGCCGGCGGCGACAGCCTGCACCGGCTGGTGATGGACCTCCACCGGCGGCTCAACATGGCACAGGCGGCGCTGGCCGAAGAAACGATCGATGGCGCCGCCGCCTACGGCCTCACCGAAGCCGACCGACCGCGTGTTGCCGCGTTCATGGCCGGTCTCAATCGGACTGCGGCGCTAAAGTTCAACCACCCCGGCCTCGGTACCACTGCCACGCGCTGTGGCGAACGCTTGGTAATCCAGAACGATATTGGTGAGACCGAGGCGCATGTTGTGGTGATCCACATCGACGATCTGTCGGTCACCGTGACTTACACCGACGTGCGCGATGAACGGTTGCGGTTCTTCCAACATCTGTTGACACGCTGCGCGCCATCCTGGGAAACGACGCAGCCATCGCAGCTGAACGGCGGAGCCGCCTTCCACCTGACCAAGGGTCGCATGCAATCCGCCGATGAAGCGGCGCTGCGCCAGTGCCTGCAATGGCTCGGCTCGCGCCTGGTATTCCTGATCGACTGGAACCGCGCCCGCAAGCAGCTTCGCGGCTTCCTGCCGAACAATGCGCGCATCGCACTGCTGCACTGGGCGGCCGAACAGGAGGTGGGTCACCGCGCATTCCTGGAGCTTGGCGGCGCCACGCTGGTCAACCAGGGCATCGAGGCAACCGCCGGCTCCGCCATGCATTTCGGCGACCGGCTGTGCGACGTGCTCGGCGTCGCCGAGACCAGCGAGTTTCTGCGCTTCGTGCTCCGCGCGGCGACGGACTGTCTCACCGCGCATCGCTC
>JASHVB010000948.1 GCA_030039695.1 Acetobacteraceae bacterium | reverse complement strand
TCGGAAGAGGAGGTCGGCTTTGTGCCAGATGCGTCCGGCTGGGGTTTAGCGTGGCGGGCCGGCAGGATCCGAGCGGGATTGCCTCGCTCCGCCGACGATGACACGGTGAACCAAGACTGCAATCTCGGGGCGTTGCTATGGGACCGCTAACAGGCGTGAAGATCGTCGAATTCGCCGGCATCGGCCCCGCGCCGATGGCGGCGATGCTGATGGCCGACATGGGCGCGACAGTGCTGCTGATCGACCGTGTCGCTGACGTCGATCTCGGCGTGAAGTTGCCGTCCCGGTCCGACTTCACCAAGCGCAACCGCGCGGTGATCTGCCTCGATCTGAAAAAACCCCCTGCCGTGGCGGCGGCGCTGCGGCTGATCGAGGGTGCCGACGCACTGATCGAGGGTTTCCGCCCTGGCGTGATGGAACGCCTGGGCCTTTCTCCCGACGTGTGCCTGGCGCGTAATCCGAGGCTCGCGTACGGCCGGGTCACTGGCTGGGGTCAGGACGGTCCGCTTTCGCAGGCCGCCGGCCATGACCTGAACTACATAGCTTTGACTGGTGCGCTGCATGCGATCGGCCGCAAGGGCCAGCCGCCGACGCCACCGCTGAATCTGGTCGGGGATTACGGCGGTGGTGCTCTGTATATTGTCACCGGATTGCTCGCCGCGATCATCCACGCACGTGCCACCGGAAAGGGCCAAGTCGTCGACGCGGCCATGGTCGACGGGGCGTTATCGCTGATGACACCGCCCTACGCGATGAAAGCCGGCGGGCGGCTGACCGCACCGCGTGGCGAGAATCAGTTGGACAGCGGTGCGCATTTCTACGAGGTGTACGAATGCGCCGATGGCCAGTTCGTCTCCGTCGCGGCGATCGAGGCGCGCTTCTACGCCGAGCTGCTGCGTCTCCTGGAGATCGATCCGGACAACATGCCGCCACAGCATGATCGCGCCCGCTGGCCGGAGGCAAAGGCCATCCTGGCAGCAAAGTTCCGTACCCGCACGCGCGATGAATGGTGCACGCGACTTGAAGGTAGCGACGCATGCTTCGCGCCAGTGCTGTCTATGGACGAAGCGGCGGATCACCCACACAACCGGGCGCGCCATGCCTTCATCGAAGTGGGTGGCGTGACGCAGCCAGCTCCGGCGCCGCGCTTTCCCGGCATGACGACAGAGAAACCCCGCCCGCCCGGGTCGGTCGATCCGCGGGAAACGCTGCCGGTCTTCGGGCTGTCGGAGGCGGAGATCGCGGCGATCGTTCGCTAGATCATCGACGACAGGAGTCGCTGCGTTGCGGAGATGATCTCGAGCGGCAGGGCCGAGAGCTCCGATCGTATCTGACAAGGTCCATGAGAACCCGCCGCCCGCCGGCATCCCTGGGAACGGCGGCCCGAAGCACGCCTATTGGCGTCATACCGCGGTTCGCATTGAAGGTCCGGCCGTTGCCGAACTCCAGAAGCTCTTCTTCGCTACCTGGAACCAACAAAAGGGACCACCGGTCGCGCCGGTTCACTACTTCCGGCGGCTGCCGCGTGTCGGGGTGCAGACCGTTCGAACTATCGCCAGTTCGTCCGCCGATGAGCGGTCCCTGGACTATATCTCACTGATGATCGCGGTGCTGAGCTCGGAACGCAACGTGTGGTTTTCAACCGGTTATTTCATCCCGCCGTAGATCGAACGGCAAGATCTTCGCAAGACCGCTCTCGCCGGATTGGATGCGCTGCTCGTGCTGCCCAGCCACGCCGACGTGCCAGCGACGATCTACACCGCCCGCGCGGCGTATCGCGATTTGTTGGAAGCCGGCGCACGCATCCACGAAATGCAGAATGCGGTGCTGCATTCGAAACTGGCGATAATCGACGGCGCGTGGAGCGTGATCGGTTTTCCGACCCCGATCGCCGCAGTGTGGCCTTCAACAACGAGGTGAACGCGGTGATTCCGGGCCATGACACGGCATCGCGGCTGGAAGCGCTGCTGCGTCAGGACGTGGCGGAGCCACACCAGGTCATGCTTGCTGGCGAAGTGGCGTGCGGGTGGCCTGAGCGAGCGCCTGCAGGACGTGAACAGGCGCTTCTCGCAATATTGGATTTAGCCGATCAGGCAGACGACCTCGGACGCAACCACGGGCATGGCCGCCGCTGTGGCTACCATCAGCGCCTTATCGTCGTGCGTGCGGCAAAGGCGCAGATGGCCGGGACAAGCCCGGCCGTGAGCACCCGCGGCCTTGCCTCTTACGTCACCACCCGCAGCGCCGGTCGAGCCTTCGCGACGAAACGCCGGTACAGCGCCACGTAATCCTCCGCCATCCGCTCCGCTGTGAACCTCTCCTCGAACCGGGCGCGAATCCGCTCGCGTGACAACTCGCCGACACGTGCTACCGCCGCGCACGCGGCATCCTCGCTGTCCACGATGAACCCTGTCACGCCATGCTCAATAATTTCCGGTACCGAACCGACACCGTATGCAATCACCGGAATACCGCACGCCATCGCCTCTATCATCACGAGCCCGAACGGTTCAGGCCAGTCGATCGGCAATAGCAGAGCCACGGCGCCGCTGAGGAAATCGGCCTTTTCCTCATCGCCAATTTCGCCGATGTGATCCGTCTGCACGCCATCGATCAGCGGCCGAACCACCGCGTCGTAATACTCAAGATCCACGCGGTCGACCTTCGCCGCCATCTTCAGCGGTAGCCCGCAGCGTTGTGCAATCCGTATCGCGCGGTCCGGACATTTTTCTGGACAGATCCGGCCGAGAAACGCGAGATATCCGGGCTGGACCGGCCGCGGCCGCAGCAAATCCGCCGGCAATCCATGGTACACCGTGGCGACGAAATTCGCGTCCGGCAGCGGCCGTCGCTGCGCATCCGAAATCGAGATCAGCGGCACATCGTCGAAACATTCGTAGATCGCGGTCAGCTCCGGCAGGTCGAGACGACCGTGCAGCGTGGTCAGGAACGGCGTGCCCAGACGGCTGAACACAGAAAACGGCCAGTAATCC
>JASHVB010000947.1 GCA_030039695.1 Acetobacteraceae bacterium | reverse complement strand
GTCATCTCCACCATGAAGGTGGAGCGGCCGCGGGCGAGGTCGTCCGACGCGCCGACGCGGGAGAACAATCGGTCTACCACGCCCATTCGGGCGGCTTCCGCCGGAACCGGGAGGCCGGCCTGGGCCAACACCGCGATGAGCGCATTCTGCCGAAGGAAGGTGGACTTACCTGCCATGTTCGGTCCGGTCAGCAGGAGCACGCGGCGGTCGGGCGAGAGGTCAGCGTGGTTCGGCACGAACGCAGCGCGGCCGGCGATCGCTGTTTCCACCACGGGATGGCGGCCGGCGCGGATCTCAAAGTCCTCGCCATCGGTGACCACCGGGCGGCACCAGGTGCCGGATTCCGCGAGATTTGCCGCGGACTGGGCGGCGTCAACCAGCGCGAGCGCGTCCGCTGCCGCGGCCAGCGGCTCGGCATGATCGAGCGTGGTGCGGACCAGCGCGGCAAATATCGTTCGCTCGCGGGCAGATGCGCGCTCGCCAGCCTCGGAGATGCGGCGATCGAGTTCTGCGAGTTCGGGCGTGGCAAAGCGCGCACCGTTCGCCATGCCCTGGCGCAGCGTCATCTCGGGCAGTACGCGCAGCTTCTCCACCGCGGCGGAGGGTACTTCGATAACGTAGCCAAGCTGCGCGTGGTGCTTGATCTTCAGACTCGGCACACCGTAGCGCTGGGCGAGATCGACCTGCAGCGTCGTCAGTACACGGCGGGAGTCGTCGCGCAGGTTGCGCTCGGCATCGAGGTCAGCGTCGAACCCCGGACGAATGGCGTTGCCGTCTTCCAGCCGGTGTGGTGGGGGATCGGCGAGCGCGTTGGTTAGCGTGCGCGCGATCGTCGGGTCGGTTGCCAACGCCGCGCGGGCGTTGGCAAGGACGGAGGGTAGCGGTCCGTCCAGCGCAGCGTGAACGGCGGCGGTGGCGCCAAGGCCGTGGCGTATTGCGGCAAGGTCACGCGGCCCGCCACGGTTGAGCGACAGCCGCGCCAGCGCGCGAGCGATGTCGGGCGCCGAGCGCAACGCAGCGCGGGCGCGCGTTGCTGCGTCACGATTGGCGATCAGCCAAGACCAGGCGTCTTGGCGCGCGGCGATGTCGTCGGGGTCGGTGAGCGGCGCGGCGAGCCAGTTGCCCAGCAGACGCGCGCCCGCCTGGGTGAGCGTACGCTGGACCGAGGCGTACAGCGTGTGCCGATCGCCGCCGTCGCGCGCACGCTGGATCTCCAGGCTGGCGCGGGTGGCGCCGTCCAGGGCCATGGCGCCGGTGCGGCCCTGCGGCGAGGGGCGTGCGAGTCGCGGTAACGCACCGGCCTGCGTGGTGCGAACATAATCGAGCGCTAGGAATGCGGCGATCGCTTCGCCGTCGGTGAAGCTGCCAAAGGCTTCAAGGCTGGCAGCGCCAAAGGCTTCAGCCAGGTGGCGACGGGCGACCAGGGGCGGGGAGGGGACCAATTCGGGGGCATGCCTGTTGGCCCATTCGCCCAGGTCGAGCGTGGCAGGGGCGAGGACCTCGGCCGGTTCAAGGCGGTGCAGTAAGGCGGGGAGTTCGGCGGCGGCGAGCGCCGCCGTCTCGAACAAGCCAGTGGAGACGTCGAGCCAGGCCGCACCGAGGCACCCCTCGCCTGCGGCGCGGGTGAGGTCGGCGCGGGGATGCGCTGCGGGCGAGGGACCAACCGACGCGGCCCCGGCGGTTGGCCTCGCACCCGCCGCTTCGCGGCGAGATCGCCCGCTTTGCGGCAGAGGTGCAGGATCATGCGCGAGCGCTAACAACAGATTTGCCCGCCCACCCTCCAGCAACGCCTCCTCGGTGACTGTGCCGGGGGTGATCAGCCGCACCACCTCGCGTCGGATGGGCGCTTTGCCGGAGCGGTTCTTCGGATCCTCCATTTGCTCCGCCACGGCGACCCGGAAGCCGCGGCGGATCAACCGCGCCAGATACCCCTCCGCCGCGTGATAGGGCACACCGCACATCGGGATCGGCGCGCCGTCATGCTCGCCGCGCGTGGTCAGGGCGATGTCGAGCGCGGCCGCCGCGCTCTCCGCATCGGCAAAGAACAGCTCGTAGAAGTCGCCCATGCGGAAGAACAATAGCGCGTCCGGATAGTCCGCCTTCATGGCGAACCATTGCGCCATTGCGGGCGAGGCACCTTCGGCGCGCGGCTGACGGGCGGAGTCGGGCATCTGCCTCATTTAGCCAAGGTCGCAGCCACTGCGAAGTACAGTCGCCGCGGCTTTGCGTCTGAGCGGCCGCGCGCCCATGATGGCGCTACCACATGCATGGACGCTCGAGGGGGAAACGACCATGGCCGACGGCGGCATCAGCGACACCCGCACCGCGCGCATCTCCGCCGAGGAGGCGCTGGCGCTGCATGCATCGGGGCGTCCCGGCAAGCTGGAGACGCGAATCAGCAAGCCGCTGACGACTGCGCGCGATCTATCGCTCGCGTATTCGCCGGGCGTTGCCGAGCCATGCGTGCACATCGCGCGCGATGCCACACTGGCGTACGACTACACGACCAAGGGCAACATGATCGCAGTGATCTCCAATGGAACGGCTGTGCTGGGGCTCGGCAATCTCGGTGCCGTCGCCTCCAAGCCGGTGATGGAGGGCAAGGTCGCCTTATTTAAGCGGTTCGCGGATATTGACGGCATCGACCTGGAAATCGGTACCGAGGACGTGGACGATTTCGTCAATTCCGTGCGTTTCCTGCGCGGCTTCGGTGGCATCAACCTGGAAGACATCAAGGCACCGGAATGCTTCGTGATCGAGCAACGCCTACGCGAAGTGATGGACATTCCGGTGTTCCACGACGACCAGCACGGCACGGCGATCGTGGCCGCCGCCGGGCTGATCAATGCGTGCCACCTGACCGGGCGAGAGCTACGAGACACGAGGCTCGTGGTGAATGGCGCCGGCGCCGCGTCCATAGCATGCGTTGAGCTGCTGCGTGCGATGGGCATGCGGCCGGAGAACATCACGTTGTGCGACACCAAAGGCGTGATCTACCGGGGCCGCAGCGACGGGATGAACCAGTGGAAATCGGCACACGCGGTCGATACCAAGGCGCGCACTCTGGCCGAGGCGCTGGAAGGCGCCGATGCGTTCTTCGGACTTTCGGTGAAGGACGCAATGAACAAAAAGATGGTCGGCAGTATGGCGGGCAAGCCGATCATTTTCGCTATGGCCAATCCGGATCCCGAGATCGCGCCCGAGGATGCGCGCGAGGTCAGCGGCGATGCGATCGTCGCCACGGGCCGCAGCGACTATCCGAACCAGGTAAACAACGTGCTCGGCTTTCCCTACATCTTCCGCGGCGCGCTGGATGTGCGCGCCAGCACGATCAACGACGCGATGAAGGTTGCTGCCGCCGAGGCGTTGGCAAATCTCGCGCGCGAGGACGTGCCTGACGAAGTGCACACTGCCTCGGCCGGGCGGCGGCTGACATTCGGGCCCGACTACATCATTCCGAACGCGTTCGATCCGCGGCTGATCTCGTGGGTGTCACCGGCGGTCGCGCGTGCGGCAATGGATTCCGGCGTCGCACGACGGCCGCTGACCGACCTGCGACGCTATGCGCGCGAGCTGTCAGGACGGCTTGATCCGACTGCCGGTGCTCTGGACGCAATCATGGAGACTGTGCGCGCCAATCCGCGCCGGGTGGTGTTCGCCGAAGGCGAAGAAACGAAGGCGGTGCGCGCTGCCGTCGCCTTCCGCAACGCCGGTTATGGTCAGCCCGTGCTCATCGGGCGCGAGGATCGCGTGAAAGCGACGATTGCCAGCCTCGGGTTGGGGATAATCGAAGGCATCGAAATCCACAATGCGCGGCTGTCGAGTGCCAATCCGAAATACGTCGACTTTCTGTACAACCGGCTGCAGCGCAAAGGACATCTGCAACGCGACTGCCAGCGCATGGTGAACCAGGACCGGAATGTGTTCGCCTCCTGCATGGTGGCGACGGGCGATGCGGATGCGATGGTGACGGGGCTGACGCGTTCGGCGCAGGTATGCCTCGACGATGTGCGGCACGCGATCTCGCCGTCGCCGGGCGGGATCGCATTCGGGCTGACTCTGCTCGTGGGAATGCGCGGGCGGACGATCTTCGTCGCCGACTCCCTGATCAATTTCCGCCCGGACGCGGAGCAGTTGGCGGACATCGCCACCGGCGCGGCGCGGGCGGCGCGGCATCTTGGCCACGAGCCGCGTGTCGCGCTGCTGTCGCATTCGGTGTTCGGCGACCCGCCGAACGATCGCGCGATCCCCATGCGAGAGGCGGTCACGGTGCTGGATGCGCGGAAGGTGGATTTCGAATACGACGGCGAGATGAGTCCGGATGTCGCGCTGGAGCCGTCAATCCGCGCTCTGTACCCGTTCTGCCGGCTGACCGGCGATGCGAATGTACTGGTGATGCCGGGGCTGCATTCCGCACTGATCACCTCGCACCTGATGCACCGGCTGGGCGGCGGCACAACGATCGG
>JASHVB010000946.1 GCA_030039695.1 Acetobacteraceae bacterium | reverse complement strand
TTCGCCTCAGCTTCCGCGACCACGTCGCCGGTCGCGGCATCGATCAGTGGCTCGAGCAGCTTCACGCCGCGGAACGCATCCGGATCGAACGGTCGCGCCCAGCCCTTCGACGTGCGGTCGAACACGACCTGGCCGTAGAAGTAGTTAAGGATCTCCTCCTGATCCATGCCGCGGATTTCGCCGAGCTCCAGGGGCTCGCCCTTCGGCTCGCGCTCGGCACGCAACGCCTCAGTGGCCTTGCTTTCCAGGGCGTAGAGCAACGTCGTGACCGGCAGCTTGCGCTTGCGATCGATGCGGACGTAGACAAGATCCTTGCTGTCGAATTCGAAATCCAGCCACGAGCCGCGATATGGAATGACCCGCGCGGCAAACAGATACTTGCCGCTGCTGTGCGTCTTGCCCTTGTCGTGGTCGAAGAAAACACCGGGCGAGCGGTGCATCTGAGACACGATAACCCGCTCAGTACCATTGATGATGAACGTACCGTTGTCCGTCATCAGCGGCATGTCGCCCATGTAAACCGGCTGCTCCTTAATGTCGCGGATCGAGCGCGCGCCGGTGTCCTCGTCCACGTCCCACACAATCAGCCGCAAGATGACCTTCAGCGGTGCGGCATAGGTCATGCCGCGCTGGATGCACTCTTCAACGTCGTACTTGGGCTCTTCGAGTTCGTAATAGACGAACTCCAGCCGGCCGCGGCCCGCGAAGTCGTCGATCGGGAAGACCCCCTTGAACACCTCTTGCAGGCCGGTGTTGGTCCGGTTGTCGGGGTGCACGTTCATTTGCAGAAACGCCTCGTAGCTGGCGCGCTGCACATCGATCAGGTTCGGCATCGGGGCCACTTCGGGAATGTGGCCGAAATGGCGGCGAATCCGCTTGCGCCCGGTAAATGACCTGCTGATCGCGTTCATTGATTGTCCTGCCTGACTGTCGTTACGCACGTCTGTGGCCTCGTTTGCCCCGGCCCTCCGGGCTCTCCTGTCGCCGACAAAAGCGAGAGCGGGGCGGGAATCGCGCTGATTCCCGCCCGCTTCCAGACCCGATCAGGGAGGCGGCCCGGCGACGCCGCGCCCCTGAACTTGTTACATTCCGTCGTACTACTTGACCTCCACGGAGGCGCCCTGGTCTTCCAGCATCTTGCGCAGCTTGGCGGCCTCTTCCTTGTTGACGCCTTCCTTCACGGTTTTCGGCGCCCCTTCCACCAGGTCCTTGGCTTCCTTCAGCCCGAGGCCGGTGATCGTGCGGATCTCTTTGATCACGTTGATCTTCTTCTCGCCTGCCTTGGCGAGGATTACAGTGAATTCAGTCTGTTCCTCGGCAGGCGCGGCAGCTGCGGCTGCGCCAGCTCCGGCGGCAGGCGCGGCAGCAACCGCCACCGGCGCGGCGGCGGAGACACCCCACTTCTCCTCAAGCAACTTGGAAAGCTCCGCAGCCTCGAGCACCGTGAGACTGGACAGCTCATCCACCAGCTTCTGCAGATCGGCCATGTTCGTGTGTTCCTTAATCTAGACGATGGTTTCGGTAGTTCAAGCCGGATTTACCGGCGGTGTTCACTTTCTGTGCAGACAGGCATGCGTTCACGATCGCGTGGCCCGGGTCACGCCCGGGCCTAGGCGGCCGCAGCCTCATCCCGCTTGGCGAAGGCGCCAAAGACACGCGCGAGTTGTCCGCCCGGGCCTTGCAGCACGCCGGCGATCCGCGTCGGGGGGGTGACAATC
Source organism: Acetobacteraceae bacterium (assembly GCA_030039695.1). The sequence goes on along the minus strand of JASHVB010000946.1, from coordinate 3,971 downwards.
ATCCCCACGATCTTGGCGCGCAGCGTGTCCAGGCTCGGCAGCTCGGCCAGTGCCCGGACCCCGGCCGCATCCAGCGTCCGGGAGCCGAGTGCTCCACCGATCAGCACGAATTTCTCGTTGGTCCTGGCGAACTCGACGGTTGTCTTGGCCACTGCCACCGGATCCTGCGCCCAGGCGAGGGCGGTCGGTCCCTTGAGCATCAGCTTTAGGCCGTCGAATGGGGTCCCTTCCAAAGCGAGGTGGGCCAGCCGGTTCTTCGCGACCTTGAAGGTCGCCCCCGCGGCGCGCATACGACGGCGCAGCTCGGTGGCCTCGGCGACCGTCAGACCCTGATTCTGGGTGACGACGATCATCGAGACGCCGCTCAGCGCATCGTGCAGCCCGGCGACGAACTCCCGCTTCTCCGTACGGTCCAAGTCTCGTCTCCAGTTCCCCCGGGTCGAGCCCGGGGCGTGTGGCCCGGCGCGCTGACGCGCGACGGGCTGGGTTGCCCAAAGGCCTACCCCAGCCGGGATAGGCCCGGTTCGCCTGTCCTGTAGTCGGAACCACCGTCTCCTGTGCGGCAGGAAACGCGCCGCAGCAGGTTCCCCCGGGATTGTGCCCCGAGGGGTTCGGCTTCTCCCGTCTCCCGCGCGCCAGCCTTGCGGCTGATTAACCCCTCGGCTTGCACCGGGGGACGAGCGGTCTCGGACAGGTTCGAGGAGGCGCTGCCTCCCCTGCCCGCCAGCCCGGCCTTAAGCCGGATCGGCGTATCCGTTGTACACGTGCCACGGCCTGCCGATGGCGTTTGCTGTCGGGCAGTCCGCAGGAAGGGCGGGGACGTAGCGGAAAGCGGAGCAGAAGTCGAGGGGGTCAGCGCAAGACGTGCGCCCGTTGTCTGTGCCTGATGGTTTCCCAATCGGCAACTGACGACTTGCGAAAGAACTCGAGCCGCGCCGGGTCGAGCGACGGGGACAGCCTCATCGCCAACGTGCACACCGGAGGATGCCCGAGGGCCGCGGGCCGGCCGATCGCGGGTATCTGGGCTGTGAAGCGAGATCTTGACGCGCCACAACGGCCGCGCCGATCGAACGCGCCGAGATGGCGAGCGCGCCGATCGTCGCCTCCGGCCGAACCGTCCAAGGGCCCATTCGGTATCCTGGGATCAGCCATGACCTACTGGCGCCGGACCCGAACGACGAAACCCGTCACGGCCTGACCGTGACTATCGGGATCGCGGTCCGTTGGCTTTGCCGCACCGAAACTGTCCAGGCGCTGACCCTCCGTGCCGGCGCTGCCGGAGGGCAGCTCAAGTGGGAAGGCCGCGATTGCCGGACCGATCAGCTCGCGAGCGAACTGACGTCCACCCGCACGCCCGGTCCCATGGTCGAACTGAGCGACACCTTCTGCACGTAGGTGCCCTTCGCCCCGCTCGGCTTCGCTCGCTGGATGGCATCGGCCAAGGCACGCGCGTTTTCCACCAGCTTAACCTCGTCGAAACTCGCCTTGCCGATGCCCGCGTGGATGATGCCGGCCTTCTCAGCGCGGAACTCAACCTGGCCGCCCTTGGCCGCGGTGATCGCCCCCTTCAGGTCCTGCGTCACCGTGCCGAGCCGCGGGTTCGGCATCAGCCCGCGAGGCCCGAGGATCTTACCCAGCCGCCCGACCACCCCCATCATGTCCGGTGTGGCGATGCAGCGGTCGAAATTGATCTCGCCCCCCTGGATTTTCTCCGCCAAGTCCTCGGCACCCACCACGTCGGCGCCGGCAGCCTGCGCTTCCTCGGCCTTCGCCCCCCGGGCGAACACACCGACGCGCACCGTCTTGCCCGTGCCGTTCGGCAGGCTGGTCAGCCCGCGCACCATCTGGTCGGCGTGCCGCGGATCGATGCCGAGGTTCATCGACATCTCTACGGTCTCGTCGAACTTGGCCTTGGCATTCTGCTTCACCAACTTGACCGCCTCGGCCAGCGGATAGGCCTTGGTGCGATCGATCGTCACCGCGGCCGCCTTGAGACGCTTGCCCGTCGCCATGGTTCAGCCCTCCACCACCGTGAGGCCCATCGAGCGGGCGGAACCGGCCAGCATGCGCATCGCCCCCTCCACGTCGTTGGCGTTCATGTCCTTCATCTTGATTTCGGCGATCTCCCGGAGCTGGGAGGTCGTGACGCGTCCGACCGCGGCATTCTTGCCCGCAGCGGTGGTTCCCTTGTCGATCTTCGCCGCCTTCATCAGAAAATACGTGTTGGGCGGCGTCTTCATCACGAAGGTGAATGTGCGGTCGGCGTACGCGGTGATCACCACAGGGACCGGCATGCCCGGTTCCATGTTCTGGGTGGCCGCGTTGAATTCCTTCACAAAGGCCATGATGTTCAAACCGCGTTGGCCGAGCGCGGAGCCGACCGGCGGCGACGGGTTTGCCTTGCCGGCGGGAATCTGCAGCTTGATGTAGCCGGCGATCTTCTTTGCCATGATCCCTGGTCCTTAAGTCGTGTTACCCGGGGACCGCGGTGCCAGCGACGGTAACGCCCGGTGGGCGCAGCGTCTCCCGCGTTCCAAGTGAGGGCGGGCGTGTAGCGGATGGGGTGGGGGGTGGCAAGGGGGCGGCTGAGCGGTTGTCAGGCGCGCCATCGCCTGGGTGCGGGTCCGCAATAATCGTCATTCGCGAATGCAAGCGGATGCTGGCCCCAGTGCTTACGCACCGGAGGCAGCCAGCCACGCACCGACCGCGACCATCGCCCCGCCGCCGATCCGCCCGATCCAAGCGCCGCCGGGCAGCAGCTTCTCCACAAACGTAAATGCTGCGATTCCCGCCACCAAAAGCAGGTTCATCACTCCCACCACGAACAGCAGCGCCATCAACACCCAGCAGCAGCCGACGCAAAACGCGCCGTGCTCCATGCCCATGCGCATCGCCCCGATCCGGCCATCGCGCCAATGGTTCAGCACAAATGCCAGTGGCGAGCGGCAATGGCGCAGACAAGCCTGTTTCAGGGGCGTGAACTGATAGATCCCCGCAGCGATCAGCGTTGCGCCACCGACCATGGGACTGAGCGTCGACAGCGACGCTGACAGCATTGCCAGCTGATCCAGCACCCACTGCGCTATTGTGGCGCCAGCAGAGAACATGCCCCACACGAGCAGATAGCCGAGCGTGAAGACCGAAACCGAGACGAATTCTTCCCCCCTTACCCGCTTGTCGCGGTTCACCCTGGCGAACATGAGGATCATCGGCGCTGCGCCCGGCAGCATCATGCCGACCATCATCACCCACCACATCGCGAAGGTCAGCGCGGATCGTGCAGCGCTCCAGGGCGAGGGCATGGGTATCGGCATCGCCATGCCGGGCATCGAGGCCATGTCCTTCTCCGACATGCCTCGACTGAGCGAGATCAGCCAGAGCCACGAGAGTACGGTTAGCGCGAGTAGTGCCAACAGAATGACGGAGCGATCCAGACGGCGGATCATGCTCCCGCCGCTACGTTATGACCGAGCTTGACCGAGCCATTCTCGCTTCGACTTTTCGTGCGCGGACGGCGGGGTTACGCCCGATCATGACCGGTCTCGTTCGGCGCCGGGCTGACCATCAGGCTGCCCACGCGAACGGCGCGAAATGCCCGTTATTTCCCCTCCCCACCATGTCCAGCGAAAGTCCGAAGCCCTGAACATGGAACTCCTTCGCCTGTGCCAGCGCCAACCGGCGGTTCGCCGGATGCGATGTATTGTCGATCGACATCGGCTGCCCGTTGGCGTTGCGCGGTTGCACGCCTTCAATCTCGAACGACACGACATCGGGGATGGAAACCGAGCGCTTCAGCCCTTCCATCCGGAAGTCAATCGGTTTGAACGCGACCCCGCGGAAGTCGCTGACCAGTGCGGCGCGGATGCGTCCCGGAGGCCCGCCCGCCTGGCCGCTGACAATAGCGCTCAGCGCCTGCCGCTGCGCGTCGGTCGCGCGCTCATCAATCACGCAGCCCAACACCCAGTTCCCGT
>JASHVB010000116.1 GCA_030039695.1 Acetobacteraceae bacterium | reverse complement strand
CCCAGATGTTGTTAGCGAGTTTGGCCCGCGCGGCAGGGATGAATTCATGCAGGCACTGATAGTCGCCGCCGGGTTCGTGCAGATGGCTGGGCTGGTCGGACATCGTCTTGTCCCCTCCTGTTCGATCAGGCGGTCATCAGGCGACAGGTGTTCAGCGAGTGCAAGGGCCAGGGCGGCCGCTTACAGCCCAGCTTGGTGACCAGACTACTTGACCGTATCGGGCGCGCTCTTCACGGTCCCGATGCGGGCGAAGGTGGCCTTCGGACCTCGGGTCTGCTGAGGCAGGTGGTGCCGTCCTCAGTCACCCACGTGGCGCGTCGGTTGCCGGAACAGAGGCCGCGTCGTTCACTGCACCCGTTACCAGCGCGCCAATCTCCTGCAAACTCGCAGGGATTCTGTCGGCAACGCGTGTCGACCCACTGCAATCAGCGACCGCGCTATTCCACGAACTCTGTTACGAACTTCTTGTTGATGGCGGCAAAGGTCGCCGGATTGAACCCACCATTCTGCTCCATTTCGTGCATCGCGCGGAAATAGTCACCGTTGCTGGCGGGGATGGTCCATTCCAGCAGACGGCCCACGTTGTCGGAGATGTTCTTGAACGTGTGCACCGTACCGCGCGGGACAAACACCATCGTGCCGGGTCCAATCCTTGACTCCTTGCCGTTCACTCCTAACGAGTAGGTGCCTTCGAGCACGAAGAAATATTCGTCACGGTCGTGGTGGAGGTGCGGCGGCGGTCCGTCGCCAGGCCGTACCTCGCCGAGGATGGCGGAGAGCGACCCCCCAGTGTGCTCTGCCCCCAGCATCACTTTCATGTCGATTCCGAACGGACGGATCTGTTCCGCCGCGTCCGCAGGCACGATCATCGGGTGCAACGTGCCGGCGGTTTCCCCGCTCATGGTGAGCTCTCCTGTGTCTCGCTCGGTCAACGGCCATCTCTAGGTCGGGGGTGGCGTGGGAGGAAGCAGATTTTTGCGGCGAAGGCGCAGCGGCGGGTGAGTGGCCAGCGTGCAGAACCGTAGCGCCCTCGCCTTCGACGCTGCGCGCCTTGCCCCTTCCGCTCGGCGCGCGAGCGTCTGTATTACGCCGAAAGCGCTTGCGGTTCGGTGCGCACGCGCTTGACCAGCAACTTGTTGAGCGCATGCACATAGGCACGCGCAGCCGAGACGATCGTGTCGGTATCGGCTCCCTGGCCATCCACCAGCTTGCCGTTCTCCTCGAGCCGCACCGTTGTCTTCGCCTGCGCGTCAGTACCCTCTGTTACGGCGCCGACCGAGAACAGCGTGAGGTTTGCCGCGTGCGGGAAGATTGCCTGGATCGCCTTGAACGTCGCGTCCACCGGCCCGTCGCCCGTTGCTGATGCGGTCTTTACCACGCCGTCAACTTCAAGCTCCATATCGGCCTTCGGGGGCGTCTTCGACCCGGCATGCAGGTCCAGCGAGATGAAGCGAATGCGCTCGTGGTCGCGCATCACCTCGTCATCGACCAGCGCGACGATGTCCTCGTCGAACACGACCTTCTTCCGATCCGCGAGCTCCTTGAAGCGGCGGAACGCATCGTTCAACTGATTGTCGCCGATCTGATAGCCCAGCGTATTAAGCTTATCCCGGAACGCCGCCCGGCCCGAATGCTTCCCCAGCACGAGACTGTTCTTCGCCCAACCGACGCTTTCCGGCGTCATGATCTCATACGTTGCAGCGTTCTTCAGCACACCGTCCTGATGGATGCCCGCCTCATGCGCGAACGCATTCCGCCCAACGATCGCCTTGTTCGGCTGCACGTCGAAGCCGGTAATCGTCGACAGAAGCTTCGACGTGCGCAGCAGATGCTGAGTGACGATTCTGTTGGCGAACGGGATCGCATCCTGCCGCGTGCGGACCGCCATCACGATCTCTTCCAAAGACGCATTTCCGGCGCGCTCGCCAATGCCGTTAATCGTGCATTCCACCTGCCGCGCACCGGCCCGGAACGACGCGATGGTGTTCGCAACTGCGAGCCCCAGATCGTTGTGATTGTGCGTCGACAGGATGACCTTCTCTATGCCTGGCACGCGATTGGAGATGTTCTCGTACATCCTCGCCATATCTTCTGGCAGCGCATAGCCGACGGTGTCCGGGAGGTTGATTGTCGTGGCGCCGGCCTTGATTGCCGCCTCCACCACACGGCAGAGAAAATCAGGATCGCTGCGTGTCGCATCTTCGGCCGACCACTCCACGTCGTCGGCGTGCTTACGCGCCAGAGTCACCGAATCGACCGTCGCTGCGATGACCTCGTCATGCGTGATCCGCAGCTTATGTTTGATATGCAGGTCCGACGTGGCGATCACGATGTGAATGCGCTTGCGCTTCGCTGGCCGCAGCGCCTCTGCGGCACGCAGCACGTCCGTCTGCCCGGCACGCGCCAGGCTCGCTAGAACCGGCGTGTTACCGCGCTGGCCGATGGTCTCGGAAATCGTCATCACGCTCTCGAAATCACCCGGCGAAGCGATGGCAAACCCCGCCTCCAGCACATCCACGCCCAGTTCGGTCAGCGCTTCCGCCATGCGGATCTTCTCGTTGAGGTTCATCGAGAACCCCGGCGATTGCTCGCCGTCGCGCAGCGTGGTGTCGAAGATGATGATCCGATTGTCGTCCAGCTTGCCGAAGCTGGGATGTTCGATGCTCATTGTCTCGGCTTCCTCAGTCATGTTGACGCGACATTAGCCTCAGGGGTCCCCCTGAGCGAAGCCGGCGTTCAGCAGCCCGGCGCAGCGCTCAGGGGCGGCTAAGTCGAAGGAGGAGGCCGATGGCGATCGAGGTCGCCAGCACGCGCGCGGAGCCACGCACCAATGCGCGGGCCGTCCGCAATGCGATACACGTGCCACAGATCATACGCTGATTGTACAGAAGACCGGCGCCCGACGCAACGGGTTGATGCTTGACGGAAGGCCCGGGCAAAAGGCCCGGCCTTCCTTCATGCGCCGATCGGGCGCACCCGAGCGTCGATTTCCGCACCGAACTCGGCCTCAGCGCGTGACAGGTCATAGGCGTTTTGCAGGCTCAGCCAGAATTCCGGGCGGGTGCGGAAGCAGCGCGCCAGGCGCAGCGCGATGTCGGAGGTGACCGGTTCTTCGTCGGCGATCAGGGGGGCGATGCGCGCCGGGGCGACGTCGAGCGCACGCGCAAGGTCATCGGCGTCAAGCCGCAACGGCCCCATGAATTCCTCGCGCAGCACCCGGCCGGGATGTCTGCGCCTGCCCGAGCGTGTCATTCTGACACCTGTCCCGTTCCGAATGGCCGGCACCAAACCCGGCGACAATGGCAGGAACAAGGCAACATCACGGCGATGTGAAGGGATCAGCAGGCTGCCGGCCGTCGGCTCTCCGGCGCGACGCTCCGTGGCAGTTGCTGCGCTTCGGTGAACCAGCAGACCTCTCGCTGGGGGTCGGCCGCGCAGCGGACCCCGGGCACCGTGCGCTTTGCATGAAATTGGGCGCTGGCAATGCAAGGACCCCGGCGAGCCATCCGACGTCTCGCTAAAGCCCGAATTGGCGCCCGGGCGATCGTGGCCGATCGCTGGTGTCCCTCGAGCAAGACCTGTTCTTGCTGGGGCGTCGTCAGGCAGACGCCGGCCTTGGCGGACAGGACGTTCCGCTGCGACAACTGTGGATTCGAGGCTGGGCGCGATGTCAACGCCGCCCTGAACCTCGCTCGACTGGCCGCAAGCTCTGCGGTGACAGCCTGAGGAGAGGCACGCTCTGGCGCGAGACGTCGGTCTGGCGTGAAACGAGCCTTCGTGAAGCCGGAAGAAGGCTCTGATCACCGTGAGGCCGCTGAATGGCCGCGAGCCCTCAAAGCCACGAGTGTATCGACGCCGCCTGGGCGCTGGTCTTGATCGCGGAGAAATCATCAGAGTTTTCAGAGCGGCTATTCGAAACGCGGATCCGCGTAATCGATGACCCGCACTTCGTCCGTCGCCGTATCCAGCACTGCACAACTCAGCTGGCGCCCATTGCTCGGATCGCGCGCATCGCCCGCGGAGCCGGGATTGATCACCAGCACACGTCCGATCCGCCGCACGATCTGGGCGTGGGTGTGGCCGTACAGCACAAAATCAGCGTCCGCCTCGGCAAAGCGCGCCAGTCTCGCGCTGTGGGGAAACACGTACTCGCCACGCGGTTC
>JASHVB010000945.1 GCA_030039695.1 Acetobacteraceae bacterium | reverse complement strand
AGACGCAAACTCTCTCGCATCATATCCCAACGAGCGAAGCGAGTCGGCAAGTGCCATGCGGAACGAATCGTCATCCTCAACGACGGCAATTACCCACGATTTCGACACACATCGTCCTTTTCTAGGCGGTCCAGCAAATCAGTATTGGCATATTCGGCGGCGAGTCTGGAGTCATACGCAAGTATAATTGCCGGCTTTACGGCCGGGTGGGCCGTACCACCTCCGCCATCCTGACTAGTTCTGCCAGCGTTTTTGCGCCCATTTTGCGCATGGCCGCGCCGCGATGAATTTTCGTCGTGATCTCACTGATCCCAAGGTCACCTGCGACCTGCTTGTTCATTTTGCCGGCGGTGACCAGGAGCATGACCTGCTGTTCTCGCGGGGATAGAGCACCGAAACGTTGCAGTATCCTTGCGATCTCGCTTTCGACCGTCCGCCGTTTTCGATCGCGTTCGATGGCAGCCGTTACCGCATCCAGCATGTCCTGGTCGTGGAACGGCTTGGAAAGAAAATCTACGGCCCCCCGTTTCATGGCGCGGACCGACATAGGAATGTCGCCATAGCCGGTGATCACCACGATCGGCAGCCGTACGCCCAACTGGTCCAGACGGTTCTGAAAATCCAGGCCGTTCATGTCGGGCAGGCGTACATCGACAACGATGCAACCAGGCCTGTCCTCCACCTGTCCGATCAGAAAGTCACCAGCGGTCGCGTAAGTCCGCGTATCATGCCCGACGCTGTCGAAGAGGTATTCCAATGCGTTGCGGACGGACGCATCGTCATCGACCACGTACACGATCGCCTTTTCGTTCGTCTGCGATGGCATCGCCAGGTTCTCACCAGAAGGGTCACCTCGGCGGCATAGTACCCGAGCGTCCCGTGTCCATCAACTTATCTTGTTCGCAGGCGTCCGCGGTCGGGGCATTTCGGAAGAAGCAGTTGTTGGACGCCCAATCGGCGCGCAGCGCTCGTGCGACCACACTCATACCTTCATATAACAATCCTCTGCTGTACGTTGGATAGCTAAATCCGTGCGGGGCTTACACTCTTCTCGCATCCATACCGAGACAACAGAGCCAATCTGCGATCGACGATCAGTAACAAACACAGAGCCAAAGCCCGGCGATCAGTACGCTCGCTGCTGTCTGCGCTGGTAAGGATAGTGGTGCTCAAAGGTCTGTCGTGGTCACCGATGAGAGGAGTCATGAAGCCACAAACCCGTGACGCGGACACCAGCGAGCGGCATCGAGACATGCGTTTCAAGGCCGCTGACATGGTTACGGAGCGTGCGCTGCCGACCTATACGTTAGGTGAGTGTGAGATCGACTTTGCTTGCCGCGAAGTTCGCGTCCGAGGCTTGCCCGTTCCAATCGGCGGGCGGGCGTTTGAGATCTTGCATGTTTTAATTCGATCGTCTGGCAGGCTCGTTACCAAGGACGAGCTGATGGATTGCGTCTGGCCAGGGGCGATCGTCACGGACAACTTGCTGCATACCCATGTGGTGGCGATTCGCAAGGCGCTCGGTCCCTTTCGGGAGTTGCTGAAAACGGAGTCTGGGCGTGGCTATCGTCTGCTTGGCGACTGGACGCCCGTGGCTCAGGGGCTGGCGAGACTGCCGACCGGCCCGCGGCGGACGGGGCCTACGGAGCAATCGCGGGTCAGCAACTTTCCTGCAAGCTCGACACGCTTGATTGGTCGAGGGGACGCGCTTCAACGCGTGCGGGAGTTGATTTCCGCCTATCGCGCTGTGACCCTCACTGGCACGGGTGGCATCGGCAAAACCGCTCTCGCGCTAGAGGTCGCACGAGGCCTGGTGGACGACTTTCCAGACGGAACCTGGCTGGTCGAACTTGCATCGTGTTCCGAACCGGCCCTAGTGCCGGCCGCAGTGGCCAATGCGCTCGGACTTGGGCTTGGAATCGGCGCTGTTTCATCGGAAACCGTCGCCCGCGCGATCGGCCCAAAAAAGATGATGTTGGTTCTGGACAGCTGCGAGCATCTAGTCGACGCGGTGGCCACGCTCGTTGAAACGATCCTGTCCCTTTGCCCGAGGGCGATGATACTGTCAACCAGCCGTGAAATGTTGAGCATTGCCGGCGAGTATGCTTACGTTGTAACTCCGCTCGAGGTACCGGCGGCCGGTGAGATGGAATCGGCTCGGATTTTGGAATACACCGCATCAGAACTCTTTATGGTCCGAGCCGGCGAGGCTGGTGCGGATCCGTCGGTGATTGCCGAATATCCGTCGGCTGTCGGGACCATTTGCCGCCGTCTCGATGGCATACCTCTTGCCATTGAGTTTGCCGCAGCTCGGGCGGCGACATTAGGCGTCGAGCAGGTTGCGGTCGGATTGCGAGATCGTTTTGCTTTACTGGCCAGTGGACGACGCAATGCGCCGCCCAGGCATCGGACGCTGCGCGCCACGTTTGACTGGAGCTATCAGCTTTTGACCGAAACAGAGCGATTGCTTCTGAATCGCCTGGCGGCCTTCGCTGGTCGTCTTTCGTTGGAATCCGTGTGCGCGGTGGCGGGTGGCGGTATGACCGAAGCCGGTGTCACTGATGGTATTGTTGGCCTTGTAAGGAAGTCACTTGTGGTTAAGGTGGTGGACTCCGCGACAACTGGGTTTTGTCTATTCGAAACCACACGTGCTTACGCATTCGAACGGCTGACCGCAAGCCCTGGCCGCGCCGATCCTGGCTGCGCTGCACGTGCCGACGTTGCTCCATCGATTGTTGGTCGCGCCGGTGTTCGATCGACACGCGCCCTTAATACACATCCGTATTCGGCGCCCGTCCTGTGATCACCGGCGGAGCAGCGGCACCATCAGAGATGAGGCTGGAATTAACGAAACGTGCATCCAGTTCGCATAACTAGACAGTACGAGAACACTGCGACATAGCAGACGCATCAGTCCCCCAAAAATGTAGGGCATCTTGAAGTCGCGGTGGCCTGTCGGAACGAGGTACTGTTCGCGTCGACCAACCTGCCGACAAGCATTTTTGCCCGTTATATAAGTCAGGACTTCACAAGGGAAAAAATCTACACTTCTCCCCCTAGCGACCGACCGATGCTATGCGCTCGATCAGGAAATAGTCACCCCGCTGTCCACGGGATGCACGTGGCCGGTAACCATTCGCGACTCGTCTGATGCGAGAAACACGGCCATATTGGCGACGTCCTCCGGCTGGATCAGCCCGACCAGGTGCGCCGCTGCGAGCTTCGTCACGCGCGGATTACCCGCCTCCAACCGCCCGCGCACGCGGTCGGTCATCGTCGCTGACGGTGCAATCGCGTTCACCCGCACCTTCTGTGCCGCGAACTCCACCGCCATCGAGCGGGTGATCGCGGCAATCCCACCTTTGGCAGCCGTGTAGCAATCGCGCCCGGATATGCCCATCAGCGCGACATTCGAGGTCATGTTGATCACCGAGCCGCCGCCCGATGCGATGATCGCCGGAATGCCGAACCGGCAGCCGAGGAACGTGCCGAACAAATCCAGGCGGACGGCGCGCCAGAATTCCTCCAGCGGCACGTCAACAACGGTGCTGTCAACCGGCGTCGATCCACCCGCGTTGTTGTGCAGAATATGCAGCGCACCGTAGTGCCGCACGGCGGTTTCGATCGCTGTGCGCACACTGTGTTCCTGCGTCACGTCGGTGCTGACCGCGATGCAATCCCCGCCGGTCTGCACAACGAGCTGCGCCGTCTGTTCGCCGCACGCGGCACTGATGTCGGCGACGACGACCTTCGCGCCTTCGGCCGCCATGGCACGCGCCGTGGCGCGGCCGATGCCGGCGCCGGCGCCGGTGATAAGCGCAACTTTGCCCGTCAAGCGGGACATGGCTCGTCTCCTGCGATGATTGCTCGCATGGGGATCGTGCATTCCAGGCCCTGATGGGTCCAGCCGCCTGGCGGGACGTGACACACGACAGCAGACCGGGCACGCTCCCTCGTACAAGACGCTGGGAGCAAGCATCCAATGGACGCTATCGTTGACGACACGCCGTTACCAGTCGATTTCGACGCGCAGCCACTGGTGCGTGCCGCGGCGGGGCTGCATGCGGAACTGCGCCAGTACAAGGATCAGCTGGAGCAGGAGCAGCGCCTGCCACGACCGCTCGTGGAACAACTGCACGCTGCTGGTTTCTACCGCATGGTCATCCCGCGCTCGCTCGGCGGACTGCAAGCTGATCCGCTGACCTATACCCGCGTCGTCGAACTGTTGGCGGAGGGCTGCGGCTCGGTCGGCTGGAATCTGGCGAACAACAGTATAGGCCAATTGGTAACGCTGGGGTTGCCGGATGAGGGCGTGCAGGAAGTGCATGGCCAGGGCGCGCCGTCGGCGATTGCTGGCACGGCTGTGCAGGGCGGTGGGCACGCGGCCCCGGTGCCAGGCGGCTATCGCGTCACCGGACATTGGACGTTCGGCAGCGGTTGCCAGGAAGCCTCATGGATGCTGGGGAGTTTCCAGGTTCTCGACGACGGAAAGCCGCGGTGCGGTGCAGATGGACGGCCGCTGTACTGGCGGGGTGTGTTCCCAAAGTCGGAAGCCGAGATCATGCCGGGCAGCTGGGATGTGGCCGGGTTGCGCGGTACCGGAAGCTTCGACTGGAGGGTGAAGGATGTTTTCTTGCCGGAGCGGCGGAGCATGGAGCATGCCGGCATTCCGCTGGATAACCAGTGGTCACGCTGGCCGGGGGTGACCTATGCACTGCCAACACAGTGCTGGGTCGGACCGCATCACAGCTCGGTGATCACCGGCATTGCGCGAGCGGGGATCAATGCGCTCATCGAGCTGGCCATTGAGAAAACGCCGCGCGGGCGGACGTTCAGACTCGGCGACAACCCGCAGGTTCAGAACGATGTCGGGCGGGCGGATGCGATCCTGAACGCCGGACGTGGGTACCGCAGTGCGATGATCCGCGAGATCTGGGACACGTTGGCTGACGGGCGCACGACGACTTTGGAGCAACGGGTGCGGTGCCGGCTGGCCTCGACGCACGCGGCCGACTGCGCGCGCGAGGCGATGGATCTGATGTACCGCCACGGCGGCAGCACATCGTTCAAGCGCACGAGCCGGCTCGCAGAATGCTGGCGGGACCTGCAGGTGGTGGGTCAGACAGTGACGATCGGTCCGGAGTGGTACCCGATCTGCGGTCGCGGGCTGATGGGAATGGATACCGGACCAAGGCTGAGGTAGCAGGGCCTTATGCCTGAGCCCCACCGCGCCTTCGGTCACAAAGCGTCTCGGCCAACCTGACACCAAGCGGGTGGTCGTGAAGGCGGCCGGCCGGGCCCCGCCCTAAACAGCCCGACCATGGCACCAACCTCACGGGAGAGCACTCCATGCCGCCTCGAGTCCCGATGGTCTCGCCAGAGCGTGCCCGCGAACTCGGCGAAGCGATGGGCATGCCCGCACGGCGCACGCAAAGTGAGGCATTCCGCACCGTCGCCAACAACGCCGGCGTGGCGCGTGTCGCCTTCAGCCAGCTCATCCAGCTTCTCGAGAACAACAAGTTCGATACCCGCCTGCGCGAGCTGATGATCATGCGCATCGCCTGGGTCACTGGCTCGGTGTATGAATGGAC
>JASHVB010000944.1 GCA_030039695.1 Acetobacteraceae bacterium | reverse complement strand
CAGCCACGGCGCAAGAGCCAACGCCCGTGATGTAAAACCACGATCCGGCGGGCCGCGTTGACTGTCGCTAAGTGAGCGGCAGCATCTCGAGCAGCGCGCGGGCTTTGCGCAACTCGACGGTGCCCAGGCCTTCGGTGAATCGCTCGTAGACCGACCCCAGGATTTGCCGCCCCTCGAGCAAGCGCCCCTGCCGCACGCGCGATCGCGCAAGGCTAAGCGCAGCCCTTAACTCCCAAAGCAATGCCCCCTGCCCGCGCGATAACGCACCGGCCTGGGCAAAGAACTCTTCTGCTTCCAACACGACGAGCGACTTGGCCACAAGGTTGGCGATGCCATAGAGGACGGCGGCGGGGTCGAAGCCGCTTCTGCTCATGACGGCAGCAGCCGCCTCGATCGCGAAGCCGGCGGGGAATACTGCCAACCGGCGCAGCAGCAATTGCTCGTCGGCGGGCAGCAGGTCGTAACTCCAGTCCAACGTCGCGCGCAGAGTGCGGTGGCGTTGATCCGCGGTGCGTCGGCCGATCGTCATAGCGGTGAACCGATCGTGCAGGCTTGCCGCCACCTCCTCGATGCCCAGAACCGCGGCGCGGGCGGCGGCGAATTCGATGGCAAGCGGAATGCCATCGAGATGACGGCAGATCCCGCCGATCGCCGGCAGCATCTCGCGGCGTGACGCGTCCTCCAATCCCTGCGCTTCGGCTCTGGCGATGAAGAGCTCCACCGCGCTGTGACCCAGGATATGGTCCGGTTCCCGCCTTGCATCCGCCGGCACATCGAGCGGCGACACGCGATAGATGTACTCACCCTCGATCCGCAAAATCTCACGGCTTGTCGCGATCATCGTAACATGCGGGCACAGCCGAATGAGCGTCTCCGCCATGGTCGCTGCTGAATCGACGACATGTTCGCAGTTGTACAGTAGCAACAGGAGCTTCCGGGTGCCGATCGCCCGTGCAACCGATTCGGCGGAGATGTCTTCACCGGGCAGCTTGAGTTCCAGCCCACGGGCCACCGCCGACGGCACGCGCGGGGATCGAGCAGCGACGCCGGCTCAACCAACCTCCCACCGTCTTCGAACTCCCCGAGCACGGATCGCGCCACCTCGAGCGCGAGCGTGGTTTTGCCAATGCCACCCGGCTCGGTCAGGGTCACGACCGGATACGCAGATACCAGGTCGCGCAGTTGCTGAATCGCGGCCTCCCGCCCAACGAGGCGCACACGCGCGGGGAAGTTGCTTGCCGGTGCGTTTGTCGGCACGCGCAAGGCCTGCAGGCCAACCGGCAGTCCCGCGGGATCGTGACGGCGGACCGTCCAGTCGCCGAGCAAACGGTAGCCGCGGCCGGCTTCGGTTTTCAGCAGGCCGCGATAGGGGCCCAGGGCCTTGCGGATGGCGGTTGCGTGAACCTGCAGGGTGTTCTCCAGGACCGTCGCACCAGGCCATATGCGGCCTATTAATTCGTCCCTGGTGACGAGCTCGCCGGAAAATTGCGCCAGAACTTCGACGATTTCGAAGGCCCGTCCGCCGAGGGGCACGGGTGCTCCCCGGATCCTGACTTCACGCCGCGCGAGATCGATCTCGCACTCGCCAGCGGCATAAACCGGCCGACCCCCTCCTTCACTCATCCTACCGCGCCATGAATCGCCCGCCTTCAGGATTCTTTAGACATCCTGCGACGGCAAGAAATCCTGACACCATGATGCGTCGGTCAGGGTGCCCGGCATGGCGGGGGTGCGCAGATCTGCTGTGTCGAATTGCTCGCACACCGATCGTAGACTGGCGCTGATGCCCGAGGCGTGGTTCGGCTCGGAAGAGCAGAAGCGGAAATGGCTGGGCGAGGCCACCGGCGACCCGCGCGGGGAGTACATTGCGGGCTGGACCGTCAGTGAGCCCGCTGGATTGCCAGGGGGCACCGCCAACTTCGATCACCCCGGCGAGCATCCGACTAGGATTGCCCTGACCGCCAGCCTCGACCCGGGGCGTGGCGAATATGTCCTCGATGGCACCAAATACCGGCCATGCAACGCAGGGGGCTGGGACCTGAAGGGAGCGAACGTGAATGTCTGTATCGTGCGCACCGACCCTCGGCAGGGCGGCAAGACGGGATTAAGCGCCATCATCGTGCCTCGTGGCACGAAGGGCGTCAGCTACAAGCAGCCCATCTCCAAACTTGGCCACAGGCTCTGCCAGAACAACGCGATCAGCTTCGACAAGTGCCGCATGCCCGAGGAGAACGCATTCGCGATCGGCGACGGTGACCTGGTGATTTCCAAGGCTTTCACCTGGTCCGGACCCGTGGGCGCAATCGCCGCCGTCGGCGTGGCACGCGCCGCCTACGAATACGTACTGAATTGGACAAAGACCTACACAGCCGGTGGCGGTCTGCCGATCCTCCATCATCAGGCGGTCGGCTACGTCCCGGCCGAGGTGGCGATGAAGATCGAGGCATGCCGAGCCTTCTCCTGGAAGGCGGCGCACTACCTGGACCAGCAAGACTCCGAAGGCCATGCCGTGGGCGCGATGGCCAAGGTGTTCTGCGACGAAACCCTATTCAACACGGTCTCCCGGGCGATGCAGGCCATGGGGTCAATGCGCTCGACAAATCGAACCCGGTGGAGAAGTTCTTACGCGAGGCCGCGGTGTTTCCACTCTACGACGCGGGAAGCATCGGCATGCAGATGCGTAAGATCTGGGGCGTGATGCTGGATCCTGACTTCGATCCAAGGGCAATCGCTGATTCCAGACCGATCAGGTTCCAGAAATCCATGGAGGGCGTCGGGACTCTGGGCTCGGAAACAGACTTCGGCGGACGGAGCGCAGCTAGTGCAAGGCCGAAGCGGCGGGCCGCACTGCGCTTGCCCCCTGACGAGCCCGGTGAGGCCTAGGCCGAACCGCGGCGCCGCCGATCGAATGTCGTGGGTTGCGGGATCTGTGGCTGCGTTTAACCAATGAATTCCCCGGACTGATTGGCAAGCAATCGACGCCACCGGCGAGCCATGATGGCAGACTATCCAATTCGGAGCGGACGCTTTTCACTGCGAAACCCGGTTGTGAGGAGCGCCCAATGTGTACCGAGCGCCCCGGTGGTCACGGCTGCGTGAACCTAAAGCGTGGTTTCCAGCACCACGACCTCCCGGGAGATGCGATCGGTCAATTCGTTCCTTGTGATAATTCAGGCGCAGACGCCGCCAGTATTTCAATTTTTGCATATGCGCGTCTCCCGACAGGTGCGCTAGCGCCACTCGTTCGCAATTCGCGCTGAGACAAGTCATCTTCGGACTCGCCTGGCACGCAAGGTCACCGCGTGCCGACCGCCGGCATGGCGGCAGCCTGGTTCCAGATTTCTTCACCCCTCCCGTCCGAAGCGGACCTATCGGCAAACACCCAAGCCGCAACATGCTGGTCCCAAAAGTGTCGTCGCTCGCGTCCCCACTCTGCAGGAGGCGGACGCCTGGGTGGCACCATCGCAATCCAGTACCGCGGATACTTAATTCAGTGAAGCATTCAGGCCAGGTCGGCGGCGCCGTGATCTTCATAACACTTCACATATTAAGCAAGGACTACGCCCAAGCCTTAGCTTAGTCGTTTGGTCCGGGAGATGGCCCATGATCAATAACGACACCCCGAGCATATCGGCTGCCGCGCCAGTACGGTTGGCCGTACCGATGCAAACGCAGTGGCGCTTCGCCGGTTCACCGGCGCGTCTGCGGCAAACCCCGGTATCTCCATACCAGCGCCGGCGATCGTCCCTTCGATGCGACAAACCCGACAACACGAGTGACGAACCGAACGGCACAAGCTCGCGGCATTCGCCGTGGGTCTCCTGACAACCGGCTCTCTGGAGGAGGAATTAATGGATCACATCAACGCCATGAAGGTGTTCGTCGCAGCCCTCGACGAAGGCAGCCTTGCCGCCGCGAGCCGAAAGCTCGGGCGGTCGCCGGCCGCGGTGAGCCGCGCTATCGCTTATCTTGAAGGACGCGTTGGCGTTCCGCTGCTCCATCGGTCGACCCGCGCGAGCAGGCTGAGCGACGTGGGCGCCCGTTACGCCGACATTTGCCGGCGCATGCTGGTCGCGCTCGACGAAGCGGATACGTTGGCGGCGAGCGCGAAGTCGTCGCCGAGCGGCACGCTGTCGGTGGCTGCGCCGGTCATGACCGGCGAAGAAGTGCTACGCCCGATCCTGGACGACTTCCTCGACGCGTTTCCAACGGTATCCGCCAAGCTTCTCCTGCTCGACCGGACGGTGAACCTGATCGACGAAGGCGCCGACGCCGCGCTGCGCATCGGCCATCTGCCCGATTCCTCGATGGTGGCAGTCCGCGTAGGCGAAGTCCGCCAGATCGTCGTCGCGTCACCATCCTACCTGCAGGACCACCCGCCGATTGAAACACCCGGCGACCTAGCGAAGCACCGGATCGTCACCTTCTCTCATGCGGGGCTGGACGCGTGGACCTTTCGGCCAACCGATGGCTCGCCGATTTCGCGCAGCGTGGCGATCACATCGCGCTTCATCGTCAACAGTGCGCGCGCCGCGATCGCCTCCGCTGTGGAAGGACGCGGGGTGACGCGCCTGTACTCTTATCAAGTGGCGGATCAAGTGCGCGACGGCCGACTGGCGATCATGCTGAAGTCGCATGAGCATCCGCCTTTGCCGGTGCATCTCATCATGCCGGAGGGACGCATCACGGTTCCCAAGGTGCGCGCATTCGTGGATTACGTCGTACCTCGCTTGCGGTCGCGGCTTGCACGGCTCTCCGTCGATCCCCGCAACTGACGTGTGTTCTCTGGGAACGAGGGCAGGTCGGCACGAGGAGTTCCTGCAAGGTTTGGTCAGCCATTAGCGTCGGCAATAACACGAGGGCTAGCAGAGCCGATGATTGACGAAGTGAGCATCCATCCCGCGGTACCGCCCCGTCGACCGCGACGATACCACGGTTCCACAACCACACGCTGCGAGTCTGGGACACACTTCGAATCCCCTGCATTGATCCGGCGCGTACAGCGACACCACCGCCGATCCACTCGCTCTGCGCAATGGTATACACCGCACAACGCTTATTCGCGTCTATGTCGGCACCTATTATCCTTTGCTTTGCAGATATTGCACAACGTGGTGGATCATTTGGTGTTTTCCGAGACGAAACAATCAAGAGATGCCTTCCGAACTCAAGGAGCTTGATCATGAAAGCCATCGCTTCCATCCCCCACGATAGACCCGATAACACACTCCAACCGTTCGGTGTCCGAGAAGACGAGGCACTGTGCTCTCGTTGGCACGAGCATCATGACATCGCGGCAGCAGAACGTCTTATCGGCCGTCATCTGCACGTGCTCGCCACGGTCGCCAGGGCGCACCGCGGCTGTGGGGTGCGCATGCAGGAGCTGATCGGCGAGGGCTATGTTGGCCTGATGCGCGCCGCGTGCCGCTACGATCCCGCCTGCGGCACGAGGTTTGTCACGTATGCAACTTGGTGGGTGCAGGCTGCGATTCAGCAAAGCATTCTGCGCGCCTCGCACTCGATGCAAGCAGACGCAGTCGACGCCGAGAATGCAGCTGCCATGGCGCCACTGTTTACTGATGGCGACAGGCAACGCGACTCGGTACAATTCGTATAATAGAATCACGCGGGGTGAGTGACATGAACGCTACGCAAGTCATCCAAGGGTATGGAGAGATCTATTCCCGCAGCCAGTCGAGCTGTGAGTCCGTCTCGGAACTCTCATCGCTCGCCGTGGTAACCGGATTCCTCGATGCGGCATTGCGCATGTGGGACGATGACTGCATCCAAGCCAAGTCACGGGTCAAGATCGCTACTGCGATGCTGCGTGGCTTTGCCGACGAAGCACCGGCAGATGCGAAAGACGGATCGACACTGTCCGACAGGCATGTTCTCGCCCCGTGGCAGACACGCAAGGTCAAAGAATTCATTGACGCGTCGCTGGACTCTACCATCCGGTTGGGGGATTGCGCGAGCAAGGCTCGCCTGAGTACCAGCTATTTTTCTCATGCCTTCAAGGCGACATTCGGTACGACGGTGTGCAATTACATCCGGCAGCGGCGCGTCGAACGAGCTCAGCAGCTTATGCTGCTGTCGAACGAACCGCTGTCGCAAATCGCGCTTGCCTGCGGGTTCTCCGATCAGGCCCACTATTGCCGGGTATTCCGTGATGTTGTGGGCTTGAACCCGAAAGCGTGGCGCCGCCGGAATATGAACCTCGCACCCGGCGAATGAAGACGGTACAACGGATCCACGTGCGGCGTGCAGCATGCCGATCACGCTGGCGTCACGATGAGCCATTGCTCAAGACGTTCAGTTGGGGAATCGAGCATCGCAAGCACCGTGTAGATGTCTGCCACGCGGTCCAGCTCGCGTTGCTCTTGCGGTGAGGTCGAACACTCTGCCTGCACGCGGTGGTCGAGGGCGAGTGCCATCAGCTCCACGGCGCTAACCATCGGTTTGGTGGACAAGCCTGGCACGGAGCACCTCTCGGGCGGTCGGTATCGTCCATACCGTCATGCTGTGTGGCCGACCTTGATTTGAATCAATCGGCGTCAGTTGTTCGCGGCAAAAACGGCGGGCTGTCGAGTGGCATCGCTTTGCACCACGCCGTGCTCTCGATATCGAAAACGCGGGCAATGTGTCCTGGCACGCGAGGCGCGAGGTACGCCACATGCCCATTCACGTAAGCGTCGTCCGTTGAGACGGTGTTGAGCATCTGCTCGATCCATGGGATGCAGAACACGAGGGCAACCACCAGGACGGCAACGCCAAGCACGCTCGCCACGAGATTCTGCTCCGGCGAAGGCCTTCGTGCCTCCTCCAGCGGGGGGTGGGACTCCCGCGATTCGTGAACGCGTGGCCGGTCACAGTCAGCCGACGTATCTTCGCACGCTGCCGATTC
>JASHVB010000943.1 GCA_030039695.1 Acetobacteraceae bacterium | reverse complement strand
GGGCCCGTGCGCACGACATGACCCGCGCCCAATGGGGCATCCTGATCTGGCTGGAGCGCCAACCCGGCATATCCCAGAAGGAACTGTCCGAGCTCCTGGAAGTCGAGCCAATCACCGTGGCCCGCCTGGTCGACCGGCTGGAGACGCGTGGCCTGGTCGAGCGTCGCCCCGACCCGCGCGACCGACGCATCTGGCGCCTGCACCTCCAGCTTCCGGCACACGCCGTGCTGCGGGAGATCGACTGGCAGCGCGCCGACATCATTCGCCGTCTCACCGACGGCATCGACGACGACTCGCTGGAAACCGTCACCGAGACCCTGCTGCGCATGAAGGCAAAACTGATCCAGGACAGCCACTCCGCCCGCCGTGGCGGCGAACCGGCCGATGCGGACGCGAGGGAGGTGGCCTGATGTCACAAGCTGCCACCACGGCCGGCGCCGCGCCGGCCGCCCAGCGCGTCACCGAGGCGCCTGTCCGCCGGCGGATTAGCCGCCGGGCGCTGCGACCCGTCTTGATGCTTGGTGGCATCCTCGCGGTCGTGGTGGGCTCGGCCACGTGGTGGATCACCGGAGGGCGCTACGTCGATATCGACGACGCCTATGTGCGCGCAGCGAAGGAAACAGTCGCCACCGACGTGTCCAGCATCGTCCAGTCGGTGGAGGTGCACGACGGCCAGTTCGTGCGCAAGGGCCAGGTTCTGCTGCGGCTCGATCCGCTCCAGTACCAGATCGCCGTGGACGCGGCGAAGGCGGCCGTCGGCAGCGTGCTATCGGACAACGAAGCGGCCAAGCTCACCTACCGCCGCATGCTGCGCGACGCCGATACCAAGGCCGCGCAGGTGCAGTCCGACCAAGCGAACTATGACCGCATGGCCAACCTCGTGAAGTCCGGCGGCGTCACCCGCGCCGAGTACGACAACGCCAGATTTCAGCTCGCCGCCGATAAGCAGGCGCTCGATGCCTTGAAGGTGCGCGCGAGGGTGCAACTTGCCGAGCTCGGCGGCAGTCCGGACATCGATATCCACACGATGTCCAAGTACCTGATGGCGAAGGCAAAGCTCGACGAAGCCGAGCGAGAGCTCAGGGATTCCGTTATCTACGCACCGTTCGACGGCATCGTGACGCAGGTCGATACGGTGCAGCCGGGCATGTATCTCGGCGCTTCGACCGCCGCGTTCGGCATCGTCTCGACAAACCATGTCTGGGTCGAGGCAAATCCCAAGGAAACCGAGCTGACGTGGGTGAAGCCCGGCGATCCGGTCGACATCGACGTCGACACTTACCCTGACCATCCGTGGAAGGGCGAGGTGGAAACCATCGCGCCAAACAGCGGATCGGAGTTTTCCGTGCTGCCGGCGCAGAACACGTCCGGGAACTGGGTGAAGGTGGTGCAAAGGATTCCGGTGCGCATCCGGGTGGATCGCAAGTCCGGCGATCCGGAGCTGCGTGCCGGCATGAGCGTCGAGGCGAATATCGACACCGGCCACCAGCGGACCTGGCGCGATTTGTTCTAACAACTGTCAATTCCTCTCCCACGCTTCAGGCGAGAGAGGTCGGCGAGCGGGGCTCGCCGGGTGAGGGACCCTACGCAGCGGAAGCTCGTGTGCTACCCCCCTCACCCGCGTCGCTTTGCGCCGCGACCTCTCCTGCTTTGCGCGAGAGGTGTACGGGAACCGAATGCCCCAGACCGACCGTGTCCCGCACCGGCTGCTGATCACGCTCTGCACGGTCGGCGCAACGCTGATGCAGGCGCTGGATCAGACCATCGCCAATGTCGCGCTGCCTTACATGCAGGGCAGCCTGTCGGCGACGTACGATGAAATCACCTGGGTCCTGACCTCCTACATCACCGCCGCGGCGATCATGACCGCGCCGGTCGGCTGGCTCGCGACCCGCTTCGGCCGCAAGTACTTGTTCATCTCTTGCCTGGTCGGCTTCACCATCACCTCAATGCTGTGCGGCGCCGCGCAGAGCCTGAATCAGATGGTCGTCTTCCGCGTGCTGCAAGGCATGTTCGGCGCGGCCCTGGTGCCATTGTCGCAGGCGACGATGATGGACATCTATCCGATCGAACAACGCGGTCAGGCGATGGCGATCTGGGGCGTCGGCGTGATGGTGGGACCGATTCTGGGGCCGACGCTCGGCGGCTATCTCACCGAGATGTACAACTGGCGCTATGTGTTCTACATCAACCTGCCGTTCGGCATCCTTGCAACGCTCGGATTGATCTTCTTCATGCCGCGGTCATTTCAGAACTTCAATCTGAAGTTCGACTGGATTGGCTTCGGCGTGCTCGCCGTCGGCATCGGTGGGCTGCAGATGATGCTAGACCGTGGCCAGGACCAGGACTGGTTCAGCTCGCGCGAGATCATCACCGAGGCGGTTCTCGGCGTGCTTGGCATCTACCTGTTCGTCGTGCACATGCTGACTGCGCGGCGGCCATTCATCCCGCCGGCCATTTTCCGCGACCGCAATTTCTCGGCCGGGCTGGCGATGATGTTCGCCTCTGGTACCATCCTGGTATCCAGTTCCTCGCTGATGGCGCCCTGGTTGCAGGAGCTCGCGAACTATCCGGTGGAGACCGCCGGGATCGTTATGGCGCCCCGAGGCATCGGCACCATGGCGGCCATGATGATCGGCGGGCGGCTGTCGTCACGGATGGACCCACGCATCATCATGGGGCTCGGCATCCTCATGCTGTCCTGGTCGATCTGGGACATGACGTTCTGGACGCCTGACGTGTCAACGGCCCGCATCGCGCTGACGATCACCTTGCAGGGCGCCGGCCTCGGCTTCATTTTCATTCCACTGCAGGTGCTGGCGTTCGCGACGCTGGCACCGCAATACCGCACTGACGGCGCGTCGCTGTTCAGCTTGTGCCGCAATCTCGGGGCGGCGATCGGCGTTTCCGTCACGTCCGCGATGCTGGCGCACAACACGCAGGCGCTGCACGCCGAAATCGGCGTTCAGGTCAATCCGTTCAACCGCGCCCTGCAGACCCACGGTGCGGTGCATCATCTGTGGGATCCGGCAACACACCAGGGCGCGGCGCTGCTGGACCAGGTGGTCAACCAGCAGGCGCAAATCGTTGCATATATCGATGACTACAAGATGATGATCTTCACCACTCTGCCGTCGCTGCTGCTGCTCTTCCTGATGCGCCGGCCTCGGCGAGTACTGGGCGCGGCCGCAGAGACGCACGCCGCGATGGAGTGAACATCGCGTCGCCCGCGCTGCGCGTAGGGGAGGTCGCGAAGCGAAGCGACGCAGGTGAGAGAACGAACCCACGCATCCTCGGCGCCTGCGTGCCCTCCCACTCGTACGCAGTGCGCCCCTTGACCGCTCCAACGAAGCGGGAGGGATGCGGCGAGTCACAGGCTCAATTTGCTCGCCAGCACCACCACCTCGGTGTGGTTGTGCGCGTGCTGACACCGGTCGATCGCCGCAGGCCGATCTTCACCATGCCCGCGCACGAGCTATGGTTGGCGCCGGTCGAGGCCGCAGCGCGCACAGCCCAGTGCATCACGTATTTGTGACAGGGGAGTCGGATGTCCCGGGCTGGCGTGCAACCCGACCTGCCGCAGACAAGCGCAGGAACGCCGCCATGGCCTACTACACGAAGGTGCTGCAGCCGGACGAAAAGGTCCTGGCAGTCGCGCACCTGCATTGGTCGATCTACCGCCATGCGGTGTTGCTGCTGCTGGCCGCGCTCGCTCTCTTGGTCGGGTCGTTCTGGGCGCCGCAACCGGACGGACCGACCGGCGTCCGTATCGTCGCCGGTGCGCTTGCTGTCGTTGGCCTGCTGATGCTCCTTGCAAGCTCGATCCGTCGCCGCTCCACCGAGATCGTCGTGACTGATCGCCGCGTCATCTTCAAGCGCGGCATCCTTTCCCGCCACACCGTCGAGATGAACGTCAGCAAGATCGAAACTGTGGACGTCGAGCAGAGCCTCACAGCCCGACTGCTTGGCTACGGCACGCTGATGATCCACGGTACCGGCTCCGACATCGAACCGCTGCAACGCATCGACAAACCATTGGCCATCCGTAGCGCGATTGTTGCCGGGTAACGTCCGGGAGCGTTGCGCCCACGCCCCCCGCCAATGGTCTCTGGCTCGACACTTTCTCTTCCCCGCCACGTCCCGCAACCACCTGATCCTGGCTGATTTTTTACCGATCGTTCTTGACGCGGCATGCG
>JASHVB010000942.1 GCA_030039695.1 Acetobacteraceae bacterium | reverse complement strand
GTACTCCGCGATCGCGTTCGCCAGCGCCGCGCCAGATAGGCCGGCCAGTTTGCCGGCATAACCGGCGGCGAATTGCTTCGCCGCGCTGTCGGCGCGGGCGAAGTCCGCCTCGACCGCGGGGCTTTGGGGCGCGGGATACAGGTCGGAGAGATCCCAGCGTGGCAGGGTGTTCGTGGCGGCAGGGGCGGATACGGCAGTGGACATCGCGGCGCCTCCCTCGGCTGGCTGCGTTCCTCGCCCATGTAGGCTAGTAGGGGCGACGGTCAAAGTGCGCGCTGATCGCCGGAGGAGACGTGGACACCTACCCGACTTGGCCGAACCTCGCCGCCATGATGTTTGGATTGGCGCGCGCTGAGCCGCAGCGCCGGATGCTGCGCGTCTTTCGGGACGGCCAGTGGCAGGGCATCACCTGGGGCGAGTTCGGCCGCCGCACGGCCTCGCTGGCGCGGCATCTACGCGCCGTCGGGATCGCCGCCGGCGAGCGGGTGGCGATCGTGTCCGAAAACCGGCCAGAGTATCCGATGGCCGAGACGGCGCTGATGGCGATCCGAGCGGTGCCGGTGCCGATGTACGCCACGAACACGGTCAACGATCACGCGCACATCTTGGCCGATTGTGGTGCGCGCGCGGCGATTGTGTCGTCCCAGGAGCATGCGGCGAAGCTGCGCCAGGCCGGCGGCCTGGAGTTGATCGTCGTGATGGAGGGAGCACCAGACCCCCCCTCCCCGCGGGGGACGGGGGATGGCGCCACGCCGGCGCCACCATCCTCCGTCCCCCTCACCGACAGGGAGCGGGAGACGCACACGCTGCTGTGGTCCTCGCTCATCTCTGATTCTGCCCCGCCCGACGACATAGCCCTGGAAGCCACCCGCATCGACGGGGAGGCGCTCGCCTGTCTGATCTACACCTCCGGCACGGGCGGGGTGCCAAAAGGCGTGATGCTGCCGCACCGCTCGGTTCTCTCGAACTGCCTTGGGGCGTTCGAATTGCTTCGCCCGCTCAACCTGCACGACGAAATCTACCTATCCTACCTTCCGTCCTCGCACAGCTACGAGCACACGGTCGGCCAATTTTTCCTGCCTTCGATCGGTACCGAGATCGTCTATTCCCGCGGGGTGGAGCATCTCGCCGCCGACCTGTTGGACGTCCGACCTACCATCATGACTGTGGTGCCGCGCGTGCTTGAGGTGATCCGCGCCCGCGTCCTGACGCAGGTCGCGCGCCAGCCCGCATGGCGCTGCGCCTTGTTCGAGCAAGCGATGACTATCGGGTTGAAGCGCCTCGACGCCAGGCCGCTGACGCTCTGGGAACGCACGCTCGATCCCCTGCTTGATCGCTTCGTGCGCAAGAAAGTGCGCGCCCGCTTCGGTGGTCGGCTGGTCGCCGCGTGCTCTGGCGGCGCGCGGCTGGAGCCCGAAGTCGGACGCTTCTTCCTCGCGCTGGGGCTGAAGATACTGCAGGGCTACGGTCAGACCGAGGCCGGCCCGATCGTCAGCGCCAACCCGCCCAATGCGATCCGCATCGATACTGTCGGCCATGCGTTGCAGGGCGTCGAACTGCGCATCGCGGATGATGGCGAAATCCTAGTGCGTGGCGACCTCGTCATGCACGGCTACTGGAACCGTCCCGAGGACACCGCCGCCGTGATCGAAGACGGCTGGCTCCATACCGGCGATATCGGCGTGCTGGACGACGATGGCTACCTCCGCATCACCGACCGCAAGAAGGACGTGATCGTGCTGTCAGGCGGCGAGAATATCTCGCCGGCGAAGGTCGAAGGCATGCTGATGGCCGAGGCGGAAATTGCCCAGGCCGTCGTTGCCGGCGACGGCCGCGCCGGCCTCAGCGCGCTGGTCGTGCCCGCGGAAGGGTTCGACGACGTGGCGGTGGCGATTGCCGTGAACCGCACCAATCATCGCCTGTCGGTGACCGAGCGCATCCGCAAGCATGCGATCGTGCCGCCATTCACAGTGGAAAACGGGTTGCTCACGCCGACGCAGAAGATTCGCCGCCTGATGGTGATCCGTGCCAACGCTAAGGTGTTGGCGGGGCTGCACTGACAAAGCCCTCTGCCGCCCGTGCCGGGTTGAGCCGCGACGCGGACCGATGCCAGGCGCGCTTCATCTCCCGAGGGTGAGCTGTCGACGGCCGCCGGGCAGCCGGCATGTCGCCCATCCGTCGCGCCCCGCTCAGCGATCTCCTCTGCCGCAGGCGGGAGAGGTTCTGTTCGTCCTACGCCGCGACAACGCGGCGGTAGAGGTGCCAGGTGGCGTGGCCAAGCACCGGCATTACCACGATCAGCCCCAGCAGCAGCGGGAGCGAGCCGAGCACCAGCCCGCCCGCGACGATGAGGCCCCAGATCGCCATTGTCTGTTTGTTGCCGCGTACGGCCTGGATCGAGGTGCCGAGTGCAGTGTCCAGCCCCACGTTGTGGTCCAACAGCAATGGGAACGAAACGACGCTGATTACCAGCACCAGCAGCGCGAACAGAAATCCGATGCCGATGCCGGCGACGATCATAATCCAGCCGCGGCCGGTGCTGACCACGTCATGCGCGAAGGCAGCGAACGACACCGGCGGCTTAGGGCCCAGCGTCAGGTCGTAGATCGCCTGCGCAGTCAACAGCCACAGGAGAAAAATCGCAACCAGCAGCACGCCGAGGCCTGCGATGGCGCCGATCGAGGGCGCGCGCAAAACGCCGAAGGCATCAACCCAGCTTACCTCGGCGCCCGTCTCGCGGCGGCGGCTCATTTCATTCAGACCGATGGCCGCGAGCGGTCCAACCAGGGCGAAACCAGACG
>JASHVB010000941.1 GCA_030039695.1 Acetobacteraceae bacterium | reverse complement strand
TTGCTGGAGGCCAAGCTGTCCGCCGAGTATTATCAGGTGGCCAGCGCTCGCAACGGCTTTGACGCCATCACCATGGCCCAGGACTGGCAGCCCGACCTCATCCTGCTCGATGTGATGATGCCGGAGATGGACGGGTTCGAATGCTGCCAGCGGCTGAAACACGACCAACAGACCCTGCATATCCCAGTGGTCATGGTCACCGCGCTCGGCGAGCCGAGTGAGCGGCTGCGCGGCCTCGAAGCGGGCGCCGACGATTTCCTGACCAAGCCGGTCGAGTACGAGACGCTCATGACGCGCGTCCGCAACCTCGTTCGGCTCAAACGTATGCTGGATGAATGGCGGGCACGCGGCAACACCGCCCGGGCACTTGGCCTGTCGGCCGAGCAGTTTACCATCCCCTCGGTTGCCGGCGCGCGTGCCCTGGTGGTGGATGACTGGGACCTCGGCGCGCAGGGCATTCAGGACGCGCTGGCGCGGGAGGACATCGTCCCCAGCCGCGCCCGCAACCAAGCCGAAGCCCTGGCGCTTTCCTCCGCCGTCGCATTCGATCTGATCGTGCTCTCGCTGGCGCTCGCCGAGGAGGACCCGCTCAAGCTCGCTTCGGCACTGCGCGCCGCTGACGCGACGCGTG
Source organism: Acetobacteraceae bacterium (assembly GCA_030039695.1). Next base: position 21,916 of record JASHVB010000941.1, on the reverse strand, counting down.
ACGTGCCGATGGTGCTTATTGCCGAGCCGGAAGAACGCGACCGCTTGCTGCGCGGCTTCGATCTCGGTGCCAACGACTGGCTGCTGCTGCCAGTGGACGAGAACGAGCTGCGCGCCCGCGCGCGCAACCAGATCCGTCGCAAGTTCTATCAGGATCGACTGCGCTCCGACCTGGGATCAGCGCTGGAGCTCGCGCTGATTGACCCGCTGACCGGGCTTTACAACCAACGCTACCTGATGCGGCATCTGCACAATCTGCTGGATGGACCGCAAACGCGCGAACTCGCCGCGCTGATGATCGACGTCGACCACTTCAAAGTGGTGAACGACGAATACGGCCATGCTGTGGGTGACCGCGCGCTGCGACTGGTCGCCGACACGCTGCGGGCAAACACACGCGTCTTCGACTCCATCGCCCGCTACGGGGGCGAGGAGTTTGTGGTGGCGATGCCGTCTTCCGGTTGTGATGACGCATTGGCTGCCGCCGAGCGATTGCGGTCCGCCGTGGAGTCGGCGATACTTGAGGCTGGCCCGGCTCAGCGCTGCAAGCTGACGATCAGCATTGGCATCGCCTGCACTGACGGGGCGCCGACCACGCCCGAAGCGCTGCTTCGCGCCGCCGACATGGCACTCTATGAGGCGAAGCGGGGTGGCCGTAACCGGGTCAGCCTGGCCGGCGCGGCGCGCACTACTTGATCTTGGCTTCCTTGAACAGGACGTGCTTGCGCGCCACCGGGTCGTATTTCTTCAGCTCGAGTTTGTTGGTCTGCGCCCGGGCATTCTTCTTGGTGACATAGAAGAAGCCGGTGTCGGCGCTCGATACGAGCTTGATCTGAACAACGTTGGTTTTTGCCATGGGTCTTATCCTCGCGAGGCCCGCAACATGCGCATCCGTGGCACCTGGGTCAAGCTGCCGGAAGGCCGACGGGGCAGCGCGCCCTCCTGGATCCGAGGGTGGGCGCTGGCGGCCGGGAATGACCAATTTTCTGCTCCATCCCCGCGTCATTCCGGGTACTGGAAGTTCGCATTTGTTCCAGGTCGCCGGAGTGGTGCCGCCAGCCGTGCAGGAGGTCCTGCGAAGTTCGTTCCGTCATCAGATCTTATCCGGCATCCGGCGAGATTTCGGCTGGCGGCGCAAACTTTGCGTCGGTGTGTCCTCCGAACGATGTCGTCAGGATGATCAACATTATGATTTCGATATGGAATTGCTGCCGGAACAGCATGCCAGATTCTATGAAAATATTGCTCGCTCCTGACAGCGTCAGCGGCCTACGTCGTGGCGTCGCAGCGCGTGTCTTTCAATGAGGACGGTGATCGCTAGGGCTGGCTGCCATTTGCCAGGTAGCCGTGCCCCGGCGAGCCGTTCCCTCCATGCGGCCGGGCCAAAAATGCGCCCGGGCATGTCTTCCATCTTGGGCAAAAGCCCGCTGGGCGGGTACAAGCGGACAATGGCTCGCAACAGGCCGCAACGAGCGTCTGCATCTTGGTCCAGAGAACCAACCGCAATCGGGCGGTTCTCTGCGGCCGGGCCGCTCACGGCGCCAGGTATGGAGCTTACGGCCGAGGAGCGGCCGGCCTTCACCCAGAACCCCAACAAGATCGAACCGAGAGGCAGGCCGCATTGTCCTGCGGCCTGAGCCAGATGGACGATTCAGCTCTTTTGGCGCTGGCCGCGCGCCTTGCCCTCGAGGCGGGTGCGGCGATCCTGCGCATTCGTACCCGTGGTTTCGATGTGATACAGAAAGCTGACCGCTCGCCGGTGACCGAGGCGGACCGCGAGTCCGAAGCGATCATCGCGGCCGGTCTGCGTGCGGCGACGCCTGAAATTCCCGTCATCGCCGAGGAAGAGGTCGCCGCGGGTCGCATCACCGCGCCCGCCGCACAATTCTGGCTGGTCGACCCGTTGGATGGTACGCGCGAATTCACCTCGGGCCACGACGAGTTTGCTGTGAACATCGGACTGGTGCGCAACGGCCGGCCCGCGCTCGGCGTGGTCGGCGTGCCGGCCGCTGCGGAGTTGTTCGGCGGGATCGTGGGGCAGGGCGCATGGAAGCGCGGCGTCGCGGGGGAGACGCCGATCAGGGCGCGCATACCGCCGGCAGAAGGCCTGACGGTGGTGGCGAGCCGTCTGCATGGCGACACCGCGCGGCTGGATGCCTTCCTGCAAGGCCGGCGAGTGGCGCGGACACTGAACTTCGGCTCCAGCCTGAAATTCTGCCGCCTGGCCGAGGGTGTAGCCGACCTCTATCCGCGCTTCGGGCGCACCATGGAATGGGACACAGGTGCGCCCCAGGCGGTGCTCGAAGCCGCCGGGGGTACTGTCTGCACGATCGACGGCGTGCCGTTGCGGTATGGCAAGCCGGAATGGGAGAACCCATACTTCATTTGCATGGGACGGAGCTGACACCTCTTCTTCCGTGCTGCGCGGGCCAGCTGTCATCCACGCATGCGCGAAATTTCCAGCAGGACGCTCGCCTCCAGCTCCTTCTCGTCCAGCCGGTGCTTTACAAGGTCGCCAATGCTGACGATGCCCTTCAGCACGCCGCCGTCGATTACCGGCAGGTGCCTGATGCGGCCTAGAGTCATCGCCGCGAGCGCCGCGTCTATCCGGTCGGTGGCAGAGCATGAGACGATCGGCGCGCTCATTAGGTCTTTGACCGGCAGGTCGAGCACAGCAGCGCCACGATCCGCTATCGCATTCACGAAGTCCCGCTCCGAGAAGATCCCGACCGGCTTCATCCACTGGTCCTTGACGATCACCGCGCCGATACGGTGCGCTGCGAGTTTGCGCACGGCTTCGCGGACCGTGTCGCTGGTATGGACCTCGATCACATCGTGGCCTTTGCCGTGCAAGACTTCGGAAATCAGCATATGAACCGCCTCCACTGTGGTATCCCGGCTGCGTCCGTGCGGTTTCCGGGATGGCGACAAGCCGCTTGGAGGCGCATCGTATACGTGGCGCCGGCAAAGGCCGGTTCCAAGTGCCGGGACATGATCGCTGGTGGGGCGCCGCCCTCATGTTTGGCCGTTCACGGCACCGTCGCGCCCACGTAGCATCGCCAGTGAGCTCTGGCTGCGCCTCTCGGTTCACGCTTACAATGAGTTGGTGGGCTATGAACGCCCGGCAGAAGTCGTCGCCTCCGTTTTGCGCCAGGGCGCACAGGAGTGAGCACCGCATATGAGCGTCGAATTCATCGGCATGATCCATCACCGCGAGGCGTCGGAGGTCCGTCCGCCACCGGATGTCGTGTTCGACCACGGTTATATCCGCGACTTCGCGCACGCTGCCGAGGCCGGCGGATTCGACCGTGTACTGGTCGGGTATTTTTCGGACGGGCCGGACGGATTCCTGCTGGCCGCGACGGCCGCGGCGCACACCACGCGGCTGGGATTTCTTATTGCGCACCGTCCCGGATTTGTCGCGCCGACGCTGGCCGCACGCAAATTTGCCACGCTGGATCAGGTCACCAATGGGCGCGCGGCCATTCACGTGATCTCTGGCGGCGATGACGTCGACCAACGACGCGACGGCGATTGGCTCCCAAAGGACGAGCGATACGCCCGCACCGACGAATACGTGCATATCCTGAAGCGCATCTGGACCGAACCGGGACCGGTGGATCACGAAGGCCGCTACTACCGGTTCATGGGCGCTTCCACAGCGATGCGCAGTCTGCGGCAGCCACGCATTCCGATCTATTTCGGCGGCGCGTCGGATGCGGCGATCGCCGTCGCCGGTAAGCACGCTGATGTCTACGCGCTGTGGGGCGAGACGCACGCGCAGGTGCGCGAGCTGACGGCACGAGTGCGTGCCGAGGCCGCGAAGCACGGCCGCACCGTGCGTTTTAGCCTGTCGCTGCGGCCGATCCTGGCGCAGACCGAACACGAGGCGTGGGCACGAGCGGACGGTATCAAACAGCACATCGCGGAAGTCCGCGCCCGGGCTGGTCTGCCGCCGCGGGAACCAGCAAATGAGGGGTCGCGCCGCTTGCTGGCAGCGGCAGCGCAGGGAGAGCGGCTGGACAAACGTTTATGGACCGGCGCGGCGCTGCTGACTGGCGGGCGCGGCAATTCCACCAGCCTGGTCGGTACGCCAGCGCAGGTGGCGGAAGCGATGTGCGATTACTACGACCTGGGGATCACGACGTTCCTGATTCGCGGCTTCGATCCGCTCGCGGACAACGTCGCATATGGCCGTGATCTGTTGCCGCTGGTCAGGCAGATGATCGAGCAGCGTAAGCCTGCGGCGGCGGCAGAATGAGCCAGGGCGCGTCCGAGCCGGTGGAAACCCCTGGCCGTTGACACGGCGAGGTAAAGGATACTGGTGATCAGCGCCGAAAATAATGTGCGGCAAATGCGGTGCAGCGCGGGCCGCATGAAGTCAAATCGCCGATCGATGTCGTCGCGCATGGCGGCGAGCGACCGGTCGGTGTCGTCGCACATCGACACGGCCAACGCGTCGCCGAGCGCGATGGTCATTTCGGCACGCGCGCCAATGTGGCGGCGCCGCAGGCGTCGGCGGCGAGCCGGATCGCAAAGATGCCGCAAATTAGGGCGTGACACAGCGTCATCGCACCGACTTCCCCCGTCGCGCGTCTGGTCCTACCGTTGCTTCCGACGGAGGGAACCTGCCATGCAAACCGACGCTGCTGTCTGTCGCGAGATACTGAAGCCGCTGACCATTGAGACGCTTGAGATCGACAAGCCGCGCGGTCGCGAGGTGTTGGTGCGCACCGCCGCTACCGGTGTCTGCCACAGCGACCTGCATGTCGTCGACGGCATTAGCCGCTATTCGCTTGACCGGCCGATGGTGCTCGGCCACGAGGGCGCCGGCGTGGTGGAATCGGTCGGCCACGACGTCACATCCGTGCGGGTCGGCGATCATGTGGTGGCGTGCCTGTCCGGGTTCTGCGGCCTTTGCCCGCAATGCTTGAGCGGTCATCCAAATCTGTGCACGGGCGGCCTCGTGCAACGCGACGATGCTGATACGCCACGGCTGTCAGGCAACGGACAGCCGTTTCGGCAGTTTGCGGCCATCGGCAGCTACGCCGAGCGGATGCTGCTGCACGAGAACTCGATCGTGCGCATCGATCCCGAGATTCCGCTGGACCGTGCCGCGCTCGTCGGCTGCGGCGTGCTCACCGGCGTCGGTGCCGCGCTGCGCAGCGCCGGATTGCAGGCGGGGCAGACCGTTGCGGTGTTCGGCTGCGGTGGCGTCGGGCTGTCCATCGTGCAAGGCGCACGGATCGGTGGTGCACGCCAGATTATCGCGGTCGACCAGTTCGATTCAAAACTGGAAATGGCGAAGGCAGTCGGCGCGACGCACACGGTCAATTCCAAACAGGATGATGCAGTGAAAGCGGTGCGCGCACTGACCAAAGGCCTTGGCGTCGATCATGCATTTGAGGCGGTCGGGCTGTCGATCCTTTGCCGTCAAGCCATTGAAAGCTTGGCAATCCGCGGCACCGCCACCATTGTCGGCGTGCTGCCTGCGGATGCGACGATCGAGTTTCCCTGGCTGGCAATCCGGCCGGAATGCAAAGTACAGACATCACGCATGGGATCGAATCAGTTCCGCTCGGACATTCCGAACTACCTGGAGTTCTACCGCCAAGGCCGTCTGGACCTTGACTCGATGATCAGCCGCCGCGGCCACCTGGACGAGATCAACGATGCGTTCCGCGCGATGAAAGCTGGCGAGGTCGCGCGCACCGTTCTGATGTTCTGATTAACTGTCATCACGAACAGCGGACCAACAATGCCGTCTCGATCGCACTGGCTCCGTGACAAAGATTGCCTGGCCGCGGACAGGCCCGGCGACCGTTCGGTTCCGCGCAATGACGGGGTTAGCGCTCGTCAGTCGACGACACAGGAGATCTATCCATGTTGACCGTTACGCAGAACATGGTCCTGCCGACAGCGATCACCGGCTCCTATCCGCGGCCGCTGTGGTTCGATCTCAGCCTCAATGGCCGGTCCTTCAAATCAGCGCTCGGCGAATCCCTGTTCCGCGAACAATACCTCGACGCGGTGGCGGCGATCATCAACGCACAGGAAGCGGCGGGGCTCGATATTGTCACCGACGGCGACAGTCGGTTTGACCTCGCGGTCGGCGGCAAATCGTGGTTCTTCTATCCGATCGAGCGCCTCGGCGGCATCGAGGGCCATCGCAGTACATCGCAGGGCTGGATGGGTCGGCACGGCCTGCGCCCTGGCAGGATTCTGTGGGAAGTCCAGGAGGCGTATCAGCCTGCCATCGTCAAACACAAACTGACACGCGGCCCCCTCGAATATGCGGCGCTGTGGCAGGTCGCGCAGCGGCTTACCGACCGCCCCGTCAAGTTTGGCGCCATCTGCGCACCGGCACTGGCGAGCATGTTGTGGAACGAACACTACCCGGACGACAAGCAGATGGTGCTCGAGCTGTGCGACATCATGAATGTTGAATTCCGTGACATGGCTGCGGCCGGGTGTCCGCTGATCCAGGTGGAGGAACCGCCGCATCATGGACGTTCGACCCGGCCCGACTGCACTGACGCCGATCTGGAATTCATGACTGATGCGTTCAACCGCCAGCTCCTAGGCGTCGACGCGGAGATCTGGGTGCACACCTGCTGGGGAAATCCGAACCAGCAGCGAGTCTATTGGGAAGTCCCCAGCTACGAGCGCGCGATGCCGTACCTGCTGCAGTTGAACGCCGACGTCATCACCTTCGAATGCGCCAGCTCGGATGGCCGCGACCTGCACCTGTTCGGCAAGTACAAGACCGACAAGAAGATCGGCATCGGCGTGGTGAACCACTGCAACACGGTGGTCGAGCCGCCGGAATACGTTGCCGCCCTGATCCGACGCGCCCTGGAATACATTCCGCCCGAGCGCCTGGTCATCACCACCGACTGCGGGTTCGGCCGTGAGGGGCTGAGTCGGCGCATCGCGCATTACAAGTGCGTCTCGATGGTGGAGGGGACGAATACGGTCAGGCGCGAGTTGGGACTGCCGGAGGCGCGCGTGCGGGCCAGTGACCCGCGACTGTGGTTCGCGCAGGTGCCACGGCAGGGGTGACGGGCCTCCCACCTGTCATCGCGAGGAGCCTACGCGACGACGCAATCTCGGGCGGGGGGACTGCTACGTCGCTGGCCCTCCGCGCGATGACACAATGGCACACCGTCTGGCGCCCTACGCGCAGCTGCGCAACACTGGCATCCATCCCGCGGAGGAGACAGCACCCATGGCCAAAGGCATTCTGCTCGTCGGCTTCGATTTCACCGGCGCGCATGAGGACGAATTCCATGATTGGTACGACCTGGAGCACGTTCCCGAACGCGAGCGTGTTCCCGGCTTCGGTGCCTGCGACCGCTGGATCAGCGTGCAGAACCCGAAACACGCCGTCGCCACCTATGAACTCGACGACATCGAGGTGCTGCGCAGCCCCGCTTATCGCGCCATTGCCGGCGACAATCTGACGGTCTGGTCGAAGCGCGTCACGGCGATGTGCAAGTGGCTGATCCGCTTCGAGGGCACGCAGATCCTGCCCGGTGACCAACCGGCGCCGAAGAACGCAGGCGGTCTGCTGGTGAATGCGATGAACATCGATCCGGCACACGAAGCTGAGTTCAACGAGTGGTACGACCATGAGCACATCCCGGCACTGAGCGCCGTTCCTGGCACGCTCGCGGCACGCCGCTATCGCGATGTGGGCGGCACACATCGGTATGTCGCGCTCTATCACCTGGCATCGCCCGAGGTGCAGGTGAGCGATGCGTGGAAGAAGGCCGCCAATTCGCCGTGGACCGACAGGCTAAGGCCGTTCTTCCACGACCACCTGCGCATTCCTGCACTGCATTACGTGCGTGCACGCTAGGAGGACGCGCCATGGCAAGACTCCCCTACATCACCAGCAGAGACCAGGTGGCGGTGAAGGACCAGGCCGCGTTCGATTCAATCGTCGCGAGCCGTGGCGCGGTGCAGGGGCCGTTTACCATGTTCCTGCATTCGCCCGAGCTGGCGCAGCGCACCGCGCATCTCGGCGCATATGTACGGTTCGAAGGCTCGCTCGATATGCGCGTGCGCGTGCTCGCGGCGATGACCGTGGCGCGCGAATTCGAGGCACTTTATGTCTGGGGCGCGCAGACCGGTGGTGCGCGTCGGCTGGGCGTGCCAGAGGCGACGATTACCGCCATCCGTGAGAATCACTCACGTGGTGTCTTGCCCGAGGACGCGCAGGTCGTGGATTTCACCCGCGCGTTGCTGCGCCGCCATCGTGTCGACGATGCGACCGCCAAAGCGATGCTGGCACGCTTCGGCAATGACGAGTTTATTCAGCTTACCGGCGCGATCGGCTATTACTCGCTGCTGTGCATGACCGTGAACGCATGCGAGCTGGAGGCCGGACCGGGCGCGGAAGTGCTGAAGGTGTAGATCGGGGACAGACACGATGCTGCAAACCTATGAAGGCGGATGCCATTGTGGCCGCGTGCGCTTCCGGGTACGCGGCGATCTGGCCACGACGTCGGAGTGCAATTGTTCCATCTGCGCGATGAAGGGTATCCTGCATCTGGTCGTACCGCTGGATCAGTTCGATCTGTTGCGTGGCCGCGACGATCTGACCACCTATACCTTCAACACGGGCATCGCGAAACACACGTTCTGCCGGCACTGCGGAATCCATTCGTTCTATGTGCCGCGCTCGTTTCCCGACGGCGTGAGCGTGAACGTGCGGTGCCTGGAAGGCGTTGATCTGGCTGCCGTCCATCCGGTGCCGTTCGACGGGCAGCACTGGGAGGACGCGATGCGCGCCGCCAATGTCGTCAGCGGCCCGGCACAGCCCGACGCATAGCGGCTATTTCATCCCAGTGATCGACGCGCTCACCGCGCGCGGATCGCGTGTGGGCCAGCGTCCTGCGTCGACCTGCGCGAGAAATTCACCGACGAGGCGGTTGAATTCGTCCGGGTTCTCGAGATTGATTGCATGTCCACAGTTCGGCATCACCGCCAGCGCTGCCGAACGAATATTCTGCTTCATCAAAATCGCGGGCACCAGACACGGCCAATCCTCGTCGCCGGTCAGAACCAGCGTCGGTACAGTCAGCGTCTGCATCTGATCCACAAGATCGTACAACGATGGCCGCTCGCGCTGCACGCCCAATTGCGTGTTCCGCGCACCCACCGGGTCATGCTCTGCCAATTGTGCCTTGAACTCGGCGAACCCCCGCGGGTCCTTGTTCTCGAACTGCACACGCGTCGGGCCATACGCGTATTTCTCGGCGAAGACCTTGATGCCCTGTGACCGGATGAAATCCGCAATAGTCTCCGCTTCTGAGCGAAATTTTTCTCGCTCGCCCGGCTCGGCGCCATAACCACAGCCAGCTACAACCAACGACTGCGCTCGCGCGGCGTGGCGGAAGCCGAAATGCAACGTGGCAAACCCACCCATCGACAGGCCGACGACATGTGCCTGATCGATCTTCAGGTGATCGAGCACCGATTTGATGTCGTCAGCCGCGCGCGCCTGCGAATATTGCGCCACGGCCGCCGGCACGTCCGAGGGTGGATAGCCGCGCGCGGCATAGGTGATCGCGCGATATCGCTGGCCGAAATGCCGCATTTGAGGTTCCCAAGCGCGGTGGTCGCCGGCATATTCGTGCACAAAGATAACCGGCGTGCCGGACCCCGCCTCCTCGTAATGCAGACGTACCCCATCATCAGTTGTCGCGTGCGGCATGATCGGTTCCTCCGGGCTTTCTTCAGACCACAGCGTGCCGTGATCGGCCGCCGGGTCAAGCGATCCCACGCTCGGAGCGCGTGGCGTCAAGGTCGTCCTCGACAAATGCGCGCACCAGGTCCAGCAGCGGTTCATGCGTCGCGAAACCCAGCCTATGCGAGCGCAGCGAATCGAACGCGGGCGGCCAGTTGCCAACGATCTCCGCGATCGCCTGATCCTCTACACGCCGCACCAGCTTCGATGCCCCCGGCTTGACCGTCTCAAGCGCCTGCAGCAGATGCGCGATCGTCGTGCTGATCCCGGGTGGATTGACGCTGCGATCGAGGCCCATCGCCGCGGTGTCCATCGTGGCTGCGTGCAACAGCCAACTCACCGCGCGGCGCGGACTGGCGACCCAGGCGGCGAACTCATCCGGCACTGGCAACTCGGTTTCCAGCCCGAGCAGCGGCTCGCGCACAATGGCCGAGAAAAAGGAGCTCGCGGCGCGGTTCGGCCGACCAGGACGTACGATGATGGTGGGCAAGCGCAGCGACACGGCATCCAGAAAGCCCCGGCGTGACGCGTCCGCCAGGATGAGCTCGGCGGCGGCTTTTTGCGCGCCGTAGCTGTTAGCGGGGATCTGCCGTGCGTTGTCGTCCAGCACGTCGTTCTGGCCGCTCGTGAAGCTGGCCACGCTGCTGGTGAACACGACGCGTGGTGGCTTACCGCCAGCGGCGACAAGGCGGCGACACGCGTCCACCACCGCGTCAGTGCCGCGCAGATTGACGCGGCGGCCCAGGTCATAATCCGCCTCGGCCTGCGCGCTGACCACTGCGGCGAGGTGGAACACGACCTCCGTGCCAGGTGGGACTGCGGCCTCGGGTAATTCGACAACTTCGCCCGCGAGCGCGGTCACCGGGAATGGTGCGGCGGGCTTGGGCGGTTCGCCGAGATCGAACAGGGTCAGGGTGCTGACTGACCTACCGCCCAGCGCGCCATCAGCGGCCAAACGCGCAGCGAGCTTGCGTCCGAGAAATCCGCCTCCACCCAAAATGGAAATGTGCATCCCATCGCTCCACTCTGCGCGGGTGAGGGTGCCACAAAGGGCGTGCCGCTGCACCCGTCTCGCCCAAGTCGCCGCGTTGCTCCCGGTGTCATTGCTTCGTCGCTTCGTTTCTGGCAACGGCATTAGGCGATGTACCGGCAGACTTCGTCCGCGACGTGACGCGTGCTCGTGGCGATCTGCGCCGTCTGTCCGGGACATGCGGTTCCGTGGGGCTTATCGCCGCCGGCGATGGTGACGCCCAGGTCAGGACGACAATCGTGAGGGTGCCACCTCTGTAGAGGTTGGGGGCCAGCAGATCCGAGATCAGCGTCAGCGTGATGGTGGTGTCGAGCGTGATGGTTCTCCCGTTGGTGGGAAACTCGTATTCGTCTGCCTGATGTCGGTGTTGCGCACCTGCTCGGTGGAGACGCTTGCGGAGGACAGTGCCATGGCCCGCATCATTCACTTGAACGTGATGTCGTCAGTCGAACGCATGCCTGAGTCAGGCCACTTCAGCCGTCCAAAGATCTGGGCGTCATCGCCGGGCGAGGAACCAGCGTACCGGCAGAGGCGAGTGCGGCGGTTTGGCTGTCTCAGGCTTTGGAAAACCCGATTGATCCACGGCCCGTCTCGACGCGTTCCGTAATCGCGCGCGGCACGGCGAAGAGCTTCCAGACCCGGCCCATACCGCCGAGGGAGCGGCTGCGCTACCGGCGCCAAAGCTTCTGCTGGCGGATGGGCAATGGGCGCTGCGGGGACCGTTCTCGTCACGCTCCGGCCGCGGGACCGGCGCCGGGCAGAGCCCGCGACAGATTCCGGCGGTACGATGGGGACTGTTCGCACCGCGCTGCGCGGCCGGCGCGACGGCGGCGACGAGTTGCGCGTCGACCTCATTAAGTCAATTGCCAGAGCGCTGTCTGAGCACAACGATACGTTGAACCTGCCGCGGGGCAGAACTTGGAACCGACATCTCTGCGGTCGATCCAGTCCGCAATCGGACTTACTGCAACCGGAAGTATTTGGCAGCCATCGAACCCGCGGCGCCGCGTGCGCTCGTGCAACCGGGCAGGGCGACGGCACGGTCGAAACTGATCGGCCGGCATGGCGTCGCTTTGCTCGTCCGCGTGTGCCGCGCTAGTTTGCCGGTATCGCGAGGGACCGCATGGAAAACGATCAGGAGCAGCGGCCGGAAAGTCTGCTGCCCTATGAGCAATGGACAGAGAATGCGCTGCGCCAGGTGGTGGCGCAGGCGGTGGCGCACGTCGCCACAAAGGGGCTGCCGGGCAGCCACCATTTCTATCTCACCTTCCGTACCGACCATCCGGGTGTGGTGATCCCGCCGCGGCTGCGGGCGAAATATCCGCAGGAAATGACCATCGTCCTGCAGCACCAGTTCTGGGACCTGAAGATGGACCCGGAGGTCGGGCTGATCAGCGTCGGACTGTCGTTCGGTGGGGTACCTGCGGCGCTGGCGATCCCGCTGGACGCCGTCACGGGCTTTGCCGATCCGTATGTGCGGTTCGGGCTACACTTTCATCCAGCGCACCCGGATGCGACGCCGGTCGCACCGCCGGCGCTGGTGCCCGAGCCGGAGCCGCATGCTGCGGACGAAGGCGCGGAAAAGCCGGCGGAGACCCCGCAGGTGGTCAGTCTGGACGCATTCCGCCGCCGATCGCCGCCGAAAGAGTAGCTGTTATTGCGAAGAGTGCGGTGGAGACGCAATGTCCCGCCCGTCGTCATGGCCGGGCTCGTCGCGGCAGCCGCCTTGCCTGCGTGCTCGCGGCAACGGCTTGCATGGCCGGAACAAGGCCGGCCATGACCATGGTCGGTGATCTGTCGCTCGCTGCGCTCGTCGGGGCGGCGTCGTGCTGAAGGAACTCTGTCTATGAACGCTTCGATGCCGCGTCCGTCCGGATTCATTTACTCACCCATGTTTCCGCTTGCGCTGGACCGTACGCCATGGAAGGCGCTGCCTGTTGGTGGCGTTCGCACCAAGACCTGCGATGGCGAAACGGTGCTGCGCATTGCGCCCGAGGCATTGTCTGAGCTGGCTTTCCAGGCATTCCACGACGTGTCTCACCTGCTGCGATCCGATCACCTGGCACAGCTGCGCGCGATCCTTGATGACCCGGAAGCCAGCGCGAATGACCGCTTTGTCGCGCTGGACCTCCTGAAGAACGCTAACATCGCTGCTGGCGGCGTGCTGCCAATGTGCCAAGACACCGGCACGGCGATCGTGTTCGGAAAGAAGGGCCAGCGCGTCTGGATCGACGGTGACGAGGAAGAGGCGATCTCTTGGGGCGTGCACCGCACCTATACCGAAACCAACCTGCGCTATTCGCAGATGGCGCCGCTGACGATGTTCGACGAAGTGAACACCGGCAATAACCTGCCGGTGCAGTTCGATATCGCCGCGTCACCGGCTGGGCATCACGATGATGAATTCCATCTGATGTTCATTGCCAAGGGTGGTGGCTCCGCCAACAAATCCTTTCTGTTCCAGGAAACGCGGGCGATTTTGTCGCCGGCGCGGTTGATGAGCTATCTGGAAACGAAAATGAAGACGCTGGGAACATCGGCCTGTCCGCCGTACCACTTGGCAATTGTCATCGGTGGCACGTCAGCAGAAATGACGCTGAAGACGGTGAAGCTGGCGTCCACGCGCTGGCTGGACACGCTGCCAGCGAGTGGCAGCAAGGCGGGGCACGCATTCCGCGACCTGGAAATGGAAGCAAAGGTTCTGGAGCTGTCGCGAAACATTGGGATTGGTGCGCAGTTCGGCGGCAAGTATTTCTGCCACGACGTGCGGGTGATCCGACTGCCGCGGCACGGTGCGTCGCTGCCGGTGGGGATCGGTGTTTCCTGCAGCGCCGACCGGCAGATCCTGGCAAAAGTGACGCCGGACGGAGTCTTCCTGGAGCAACTGGAAGCCGATCCAGCGAAGTTCCTGCCAGAGACGACGGACGATCACCTGGGCGGCGATGCGGTTGCAGTCAATCTGAACCGGCCGATGGATGAGATCCGCCGGCAGCTTTCGCAATACCCGGTGAAGACGAGGGTGATGCTGACCGGCACAATGGTGGTCGCGCGCGATATTGCGCATGCCAAGCTGAAGGAACGCCTGGACCGCGGCGAGGGATTGCCGGCGTATCTGCGCGATCATCCCGTGTACTACGCGGGGCCGGCGAAGACGCCGGCCGGCTATGCGACGGGCTCGTTTGGACCGACCACTGCGGGGCGGATGGACAGCTACGTCGCGGAGTTCCAGGCGGCGGCCGGCTCGCTGGTGATGCTGGCGAAGGGCAACCGTTCACGCGCCGTGCGTGACGCATGCCAGACGTTCGGCGGGTTCTATCTGGGCAGCGTCGGCGGTCCGGCGGCACGGTTGGCGCAGGACTGCATCCGCAAGGTGGAGGTGCTGGAGTATCCGGAACTCGGCATGGAGGCTGTCTGGCGGATCGAGGTGGAGGATTTCCCGGCGTTTATCGTGATCGACGACAAGGGGAACGATTTCTACGAGGGGATGGAGTAGACGAGAATGCGCTTCACCATCGACCGCATCGACCACATTGTGCTGAACGTCGCCGACCTCGAGATCACGGCGGCCTGGTACCAGCGCGTGCTCGGCATGGAACGTGAGGAATTCGGGCCCAACCGCCGCACCGCGCTGAAGTTCGGCGGCCAGAAGATCAACGTCCGCCCGGCGGACTCTGATCCCGGCACCTGGGTCACCGGCGTTAACGACAAGCCCGGCTCGGCCGACCTCTGCTTCATCACCGCGGTGCCGCCGGACGAAGTCATCGCACATCTGCACGACTGCGGCGTGACTATTCTGGCCGGGCCGGTCGGGCGCGCCGGTGCACTGGGGCCGATCCGCTCGGTGTATTGCCGCGATCCGGATGGCAATTTGATCGAAATCTCCACATATCTGCCGCCCTGATGAACGACATGCGCCGGATCGGTTGGGCCGCATTTGTCGGCTATCTCGCTTCGGTCCCGCTCGCCAACTGGATGATCCTGCATATCGGCACCGTGTGCGTCCCGCATGGCGGCCCCTGCTTGGTGCCGGTCGCGCCCGGTCTCATGGCGCCTTCAGGCGTGCTGACAGTCGGCGCGGCGCTGGTGCTGCGTGACGTGGTGCAGCGCTGCCTGGGATTGGGTTGGGGGCTGGCAGCGATTGGGGTGGGAACGGCGCTGTCGGCGGTGGTGGCGCCGGCGGCGCTTGTCATCGCGTCGGGCTCCGCGTTCGCGCTGAGCGAGCTGGCGGATTTCGCCGTCTACACCCCGCTGCAACAGCGTCGGCTGGTGACCGCGGTGGTTGTCTCGTCGATTGTCGGACTGGTGATCGATTCGGTGGTGTTCCTGTTGCTCGCATTTGGCACTCTGGCGTTCCTGCCAGGACAGATCACCGGTAAGCTGTGGGCGGTGCTGATCGCCATTCCGCTGGTGCGCCTGCTGCGCCGTGTTGCGCCGACACCGGCCTGATGAACATCGCTGACTTCGATTTCGTCCTGCCGCCGGACTGCGTCGCTCAGCACCCCGTCCGACCGCGCGACAGCGCACGCCTGCTGCACGTGGCGCGCAGTGATGTGTCTGACCGCGTCGTGCGGGATCTGCCGGTACTGCTCCGGTCCGGCGACATCCTGGTGGCCAACGACACACAGGTGATTCCAGCGCAACTGACGGCGCGGCGTGGTGCGGCGCGGATCGGCATCACCCTCGATCGGCCGCGTCCCGACGGGGCGTGGCACGCGCTGGCGCGCAACGCGCGGCGGCTGCATGTGGGGGACGTGCTAGGCTTCGACGGCGCGGAGCAGCTGACGGCGACGGTGCAGCAGCGCGATCCCGATGGCGGCGTGGTCTTGTCGTTTAACGTGTCGGATGAGGCGTTTGCCACGGCGCTCGCGCGTGCCGGTGCGCTGGCGCTGCCGCCGTATATCGCCCGCCCGCACGGTCCGCTGCCACAGGATATGGTAGACTATCAGACGATCTTCGCCGCGCGTGCCGGGGCGGTTGCTGCACCGACTGCCGGGCTGCATTTCACGCCGGCCCTGCTTACGGCGTTGCAGGCGCACGGGGTGCAGCGTGTGACGCTGACTCTGCATGTCGGAGCCGGTACGTTTCTGCCGGTTCGTGGCGATGACATCGCGCGGCATCGCATTCACGCCGAGCGTGCGGAGATCACCACCGAGGCCGCCGATGCAATCAATGCCGCGCGGGCGTCAGGCGGGCGCGTTGTCGCCGTCGGCACCACCTGCGTGCGTTTGCTGGAAACCGCTGTGGCCACGGATGGCCGGGTACGGTCGTTCAGCGGTGATACGGAATTGTTTGTTCTGCCGGGCTACCGATTTCGTGCCGTAGATCTGCTGTTGACCAATTTCCATTTGCCGCGTTCGACATTGTTCATGCTGGTCTGCGCCTTTGCTGGCACCGCCCGCATGCGCGCTGCCTATGCGCACGCAATCAGGGCCGGTTACCGGTTCTATTCTTATGGCGATGCGTGCCTGTTGGAGCGCGCGGACACGAACCGTTAACAAGGCCGGCTGGCATTGCGCGTAGCGAAGTGACGAAGCAGCGTCGTTTGTGCCTTTCCGTGACCAAGATCAGTTAGCCGCTCGGTGCCTCGTCATGACAGTCATGTCGCGAGTTCACGCATCATCGGATAAAGATCCGACTTTCCCTCGAATCCGATCCCAGCGAGTTCTGGTAGCGTGACGATCGAGTCGACCACCTTCGTCCCGTCGGGAAAGCCGCCGTATGGCTGGAACACGTCGGGATAACTCTCGTTCCCTCCGAGGCCGAGGCCGGCGGCGATTGCCAGCGACATTTGGTGGCCGCCGTGCGGGATGCAGCGTTTCCAGCTCCAGCCGGCATTCTTCAGCATCTGCAAGGTACGCTGATATTCGCACAGGCCATATGACAGCGCGCAATCGAATTGCAGCCAGTCCCGATCCGGGCGCAATCCAGCGTAGCGAATCAGGTTGCGTGCGTCCTGGTGGGAGAACAGGTTCTCGCCAGTCGCCATGGGGGCGGGATAGAATTCGGCGAGCGCGGCCTGCAATTGGTAGTCAAGCGGGTCGCCGGCTTCCTCGTACCAGAACAAGTCATAGTCACGCAGCATCTTCGCGTAGGCGATCGCGGTGGCGAGATTGAAGCGGCCGTTCGCGTCCACCGCTAGCCGAGCGTCGCGACCGACTTCCCGCAACACCGCCTCGATGCGACGGCGGTCGTCGTTGATGGCCTCGCCACCGATCTTCATCTTCACGACGCGGTAGCCGCGCTCGAGATAGGAACGCATTTCGGCGCACAGCGCCGCGTCATCCTTTCCGGGATAATAATAACCGCCGGCGGCATAAACGAAGACGCGTGGATCGGCCTCACGGCTATGTCGTTCCGCTAGCAGGCGGAACAGCGGCTTGTCCGCGATCTTTGCGACCGCGTCCCAGACGGCCATATCGATGGTGCCGACCGCGACCGAGCGGTCGCCGTGGCCGCCTGGCTTCTCATTCGTCATCATCGCCGCCCAGACGCGATCGGGGTCGAAATTCTCGCCGCTGCCATCGAGCAGGGCTGCCGGATCGGCATCGAGAATACGCGGCGCGAAGCGCTCGCGGATCAGCCCGCCCTGGCCATAGCGGCCGTTGGAGTTGAAGCCGTAGCCGACAACGCGCTTGCTGTGGCGCTCGGCGTTGGTGACCACTGCGACCAGGCTGGAGGTCATTTTCGAGAAGTCGATATAGGCATTGCGGATCGGCGAGCTGATCGGCTGCGTGATCTCGCGAACGTCAACAATGCGCAATGGCATGAGCGTGGCTCCTGATGTGGCGCCACACCTCTCCTGCCGCGCGCGAGAGGTCAAGCTGCGAAGCGGCGGGGAGCGCCCGGCCGGCGAAATCTGGCGGTGAATATTCGCCGGGTTCGCCGTGGCAAATCCTGCCGTTCAGGACGGTCCGCATTCTCCGTTGCTGCAACGACCCGACGTGACGATTGTCAGGTCCGTATCGCGCAGCCCGGAGGCAGAGATGCACCATGCACCGGTCGATCCTCGCGCCGTCACCGATATTCGCCCATCGCCACCTGTGACGCAGGTCATACGCGCCATGCGCCGAGAGGCGCAGGATGCCACGGTTGCAGGCGATGAGCGCGACTTGCCGGCCGCGCAGCCTGGACCGAATGGAGGAGGTGGGCTGATGCGACGGATGCTGATTGCGGCGGCGATCGCCAGCGGGCTCGTGGCTCTGTGGGCGTTGTTGGTGCCCTTGGTGGCGTGAGTAGCTACGTTTTGATCCGAGATATGTTTAGTGAACACGGGAGACCGGATGCCTCAGCATGCGGATTCCGGTACCAGCACTTTCTCCGGTTCGTCCGCGCCCAGGTCTGCGTCGGTCAGAATGCGCCAGGTCCCGCCGATCAGAATCTCGCTTGGCCGGAAGCGTGATTTATACGCCATCTTGCGGCTCTCGGGAACCCAATAGCCAAGATATACATACGGCAGCCCGAGCTGCTTCGACCGTTCGACCAGCCACAGTATCGTGTAAGTGCCGATCGACCGTTTCTCCAGCCCGGGTGCGAAGAAGCTGTACACCGCCGACAGCCCGTCCCCCAGCTTGTCCGCCAGGCATGTCCCCACCATGCGGTCGTCGGGGTCACGGAATTCCACGATGAACGTCTCGATCGGCGTGTCCTCAATCATCGCGCGATAGTCGTAGAAGCTCATCGTCGCCATATCGCCTTCGCCGTGGCGCGCCTGCTGGTAGCGTTGGAACAGTTGGAACTGCTCGGCGGTGGCGCGGGCCGGGACCTCGAAGCCCTCCAGCATTGCGTTGACCTTGGCGATGCGGCGCAACGTCCGATCGGGCTGAAACGTCGTGACGGGAATGCGGATCGGCACACAGGACTGGCAGGCGGGGCAGACTGGCGCGTAAGCGATGTTATGGCTGCGGCGAAAGCCGGCGCGGGACAGCCGGTCGTGCAGCGTGTCGGCGTCCGGGCCAGTAATCTCGGTGACAACCTTGCGCTCTGTCCTTCCGGGCACGTACGGGCAGGGCAGTGGCGCGGTCGTGTAGAAGAACTGCGGCCGGCGCGGGGGCTTGTAGCTCATGCGTAGGGCATGTTCCCGTAGGGGGGCGGCGGGGTCAACAGATCCAGTCGGCGCGCGCGAACGACAACCAGGCCCGAGGCCATGTCGTGCAGCGTGCGGTGCCGTACGGTGAAGAGCGCAACCAGCAGCAGCAGGCCGGTGAACGCCAGCGTCAGGTCGTAGATCAGCGTGAAGATCACCGCCTGGAGCAGCGTCGGTGGGCCCAGGTCGTCGTCGCGCCGCACGGTCAGGCCAAACATCTGCTGGCCTGGCGTGGCGCTCGCCGACGACAGCAGCCACAGCACCGAATAGGCGAAGGGCACGAACGGCAAGACGCTCAACGCACCGAAGCCCAGGCCCAGCGTCAGCAGCCCGAAGAGGAACAATATGAACCACAGTACGGCCAGCAGCAGGCCGATCAGCAGTGCATCGATGAACCACGCGGCGACGCGGCGGGACATCACGCCCTCAGTCAGCAATTCATCGGATGGAGTGGGCATACGGTAGATCATGGCACCAATCGGATGGTTGCAGTGATCTTATCAGGTTTCGGTCCCAGGGTGATGGTCTCTCCATCGCGCCAGCGCCTCACGAAGTTGCGGCTGCGGGGGCTCAGCGGATTGCCGGACTGGCCCGGTGTCACAATGAACAGCGAGCGGTCGAGCTCGGCCAGGTCGTACACTCCACGGAATGAAGCGCCGTGGACCGACTGAAAACGCATGAAGCGCGGGCCGCCGCGATCGAGCGTGGTGTCATCGCCGGGACTGGCAATCTTGATCGTGGTCAGCGCGCCGATGAGGGGAATATGGCTCAGGAGCGGATTGGCGAACACCGCCGGGTGCGCGGTGCCCCAGCGCCACGCCGAAGGATCGGCGCCAAATCGCTTCGACAGCTCGGAGACCGCGGCGGCCAGCGAGGTCGCGAGGTCGGCATTACAGTCGCCATTGCACCAGTGCGCCCCGGCCGGCGTCAGCACCCAGGCGACGAAGTCGGGGATTGGCCCGCCGTCGGTCAGGGCAATGTTGTGATTGCGTAGCAGCAGCGAATAGAACTCCTCGATCCAGGCATTGAAAATCAGTGGCTGCGGGGCATTCATAGTCATTGCCCCGTCCCAGCTTGCGAGCAGCGCCTGCGCCTGGCCGGCGGCACCTGGCTGCGGCGGGACGGCGCGCAGTGCCGGCAGAATGCGCTGAGCGAAGGTGCTGACCACGTCGGTTTGCATGCGGGCGAAATCGACAGGCGTGTGCTTGTCCGGCGTGTCCAGCAGCTGGCGGACGCGCTCCGCGCGCCAGTCGCCGAACCAGTCGCGGCCGAGGAATACAGGGAAACTGGGCGGGGCGATCCGCTCGTTGGCATTGACCAGACGGCCGCTGGCCGGTGCCACGTAGTGTGGCAGCTGTTCGCCCGAGGCCCAGCCGACCCAGTCATGCGAACCGTCGCCCGGCACCGGCGCGGACCCGTCGCCGGCGCGACGGATCGGGACCCGGCCCGTGACGAACAATCCGATGTTGTGCCGGTCGGCAACGAGGAGGTTCTGCACCGGCGAGGTGATGATGGCGGCAGCCTTGCCAGCCTCGTCCACACTCTTCGCCTGGTTCAGCATGAACAAGCCGGCGGCGGCGGTGTCGTCGGGCGCGAGATTTGCCATTTCGACCGCCAGGATCGGCCCGCCCGGGCCGAGCAAGTCGCTGATAACCGGACCGTGCCGGGTCTCGCGGACGTTCAGCACCACATCGCGCTGGCCGCGGACCTTGATCACCTCGCGATGCACAACGAACGGTCGTGGGCCATCCGGCGTCGCGTATTCGTCCGTGCCGACCGGTTGCTCGATGAAGATGTCCTGGGTGTCGGCGCCTGTGGTGGTGAAGGTCCAGGCAATGTGCCTGTTGCGGCCGATGATCACGCCGGGCACACCGGGCGCAGTCGCGCCCGCCAGCGTCTCGTTGGGTGTGTCGATGCGGGCCAGGTACCAGATGCCGGGGAAGCCAAACGCCAGGTGCGGGTCGCCGGCGAGCAGCGGTGCGCCGGTCGCGCTGTGGCTGGCGTCGACGGCCCACTCGTTCGATGCGGTGTCTGGCAGGGTGAACGGCGACGGGAAATGCGGAAGCACCTGCATCAGATCCGCAGCGGCCTCGCGCAGCGGCGCGTCGGGCGTGAGCGCGGCTTCGGGGTGTCCGCCTCCACCGTGGTCAGGCCACAATTCATCGATCAGGTGCTGTGGGACGCGGCCGGCAAGTGCCTCGCGCGAGAGCTCGGTGCGCCAGTTGAGAGAGAGCCACAGGCCCATGGTCTCGCCCCATAGCAGAGAGTCGACCGGCGCCCAGGGTTTCGGCGCGCCGAGCAGCAGGAACTCGGGCGCGGCAAAGCGGCCGCGCTGGGCGATCCAGGCGTTCACGCCGCGCGTATAGGCTTGCAGCGTGGCCTGCGTGTCGGGGGGAAGGATGGCGTAGTCGGTCTCGGCCGCGCGGCGCAGACCGAGCGTGCGCATGGTCTTGTCGAGCGACAGTGCTGCCGGGCCGGCGATCTCCGACAGCTGGCCGGCGGCGTTGCGCCGCATCAGGTCCATCTGGAACATGCGGTCGCGAGCGTGCAGGTAGCCGAGCGCCGCATCCGCATCGAGCATGTTGGCAGCACGGATGCGCGGCACACCATCCTGGTCGATGCTGATCTCGACCGGCGCGCTGAGGCCGGGAATGCGCAGCGACTGATGGCGTGGCGGCAGGGTGAGCCACAAAACGCCGCCGATGAGAGACGCGGCCAGCAGAACCGCGGTGCCAACAGCGCTGAACAGGCTGGCGATGCCTCTGAGGAGGGGGCGCATTACGTGCAGGAGACTGCCGGCACGGGAGGGGGTTTGGGAAGAGATGGCCGGGTGAGCAGCCGTGGCATTATCGCCGACGCTGGAACATGCAGAGCGAAACTATCATCACCGTGGCGCCGAACACCTGTACGCCGGTTACCGTCTCGCCCAGAAGCGTGACGGAGAACATGCTGGAGAGAATCGGCTCCAGGTTCATTACCAGCGCAGTGCGGAACGCCCCGACGCGCGCAGTGGAGACGTAGATCCAAAGCGTTGACAGTGTGGTGGTGAC
>JASHVB010000940.1 GCA_030039695.1 Acetobacteraceae bacterium | reverse complement strand
GTAAGCGGTGACGCCGCCAACATACGGCATGAACACGCGGGGCTTCCCCGGGATATTGGCGCCGACATACCACGAGTTGGCCAATGGATAGAGCGTGCGGTCAGCGACTTCGTTGTTGTGCTGCACCCAGGAGTCCTCGGCCTCTTGCTCCGCCTCGATGCTCGTCAAGTCACTGTCGCGCAAATACTGGATACAATCGGCGATCCAGTCGACGTGCTGCTCGCACGCCAAGATCATCTGACTTTTGACGCCCGGGCTCTGCGGGCCGGTGATCATGAACAGGTTGGGAAAGCCGGCCATCATGATCCCGAGATAGGTGCGCGGACCGCTTTCCCACTTCGCCTGGACCGACAGTCCCGCATCCGTGTGGATGTCGATTTCCTTCATTGCGCCGGTCATCGCGTCAAAGCCGGTCGCGAAAACAATCGCGTCGAGCGCGTACTCGGCGTCGGCAGTGCGCAATCCGGCCGGCGTGATCTCCCGGATCGGTTTGCTTCTGATATCGACCAGGGTGACGTTGTCCCGATTGTACGTCTCGTAATAATTGGTATCGAGGATGAGCCGTTTGGTGCCGATCGGATGGTCGTTGGGGCACAGCAGTTCGGCGGTCTTGGGATCCTTGACCGTGGCGCGGATTTTCCGGCGGACAAACTGCGATGCTGTGTCGTTGGACTCTTTGTTGAGCAGCAGATCGGTATACGAGTAGAGGAAGCTAATGCTGCCACCTTCGGCCCATTTCGCCTCGTAGGCCCGCTGCCGCTCCTGTTCAGTCACAGCGAGCGCTGACTTCACCGGGGGCGGATGCCCCGCGATCCCGAAAGGCGTGTCGTAGGCGGCGCGGCGGCGGGCGGGATACTCGGCCTTGTGAGCGCGCTCCTTGTCGGCAGGCATCGGCACGTTGCGTGCGGGTAGGCTGAAATTGGCCGTCCGCTGGAAGACGTACAAGTGCTTCGCCTGCCTTGCGATGATGGGGATCGATTGGACTCCGGACGACCCGGTTCCAATCACGCCCACCCGCAATCCGCTGAAGTCGACTCCTTCATGAGGCCATAGACCGGTGTGGTACCAATTGCCCTTGAAGCGCTCCAAACCGGCGATGTTCGGCTTACGTGGTGTCGAAAGATTGCCTGTCGCCATGATGCAATAGCGTGCGGTCGCGGTCTCGCCGGTATCTGTCCTGACTGTCCAGGTGTGTGTCTCGCCGTTGAACACCGCCTGTTTCACCCGAGTGTTGAATTCGATGTCGCGACGCAGGTCGAAGCGATCCGCCACATGGTTGATGTAGCGCAGGATCTCAGGCTGCGTGCCGTAGCGCTCGGGCCAATGCCATTCCTGCTGCAGCTCGCTCGAGAAGGAATACGAATACTCCAGGCTTTCCACATCGCAACGGCACCCCGGATAGCGATTCCAGTACCAGGTGCCGCCGACCCCGTCGCCTGCCTCGTAGGCGCGCACGCTGAGGCCGAGCTTTCGTAGGCGGTAGATCGCGTAGAGACCGCCGACCCCCGCCCCCACAATGATCGCGTCAAATCTCGCACGTTCCGGGATGTGGGCCGACATTGAGGTCTCCTGTCGATCAGAGCTTTGCCGTCAGAGGGCGTGTCTTATTATTCCACCGCGTTACGAATCTTGGTCGCAGGAAGCGCCTTGAGAACCGGCAGCACTTCCTTGGCAAACAGCTTGAGGCCGCGCTCGCAGACGTCATAGGGCGTGCCGCCAAAACGGAAGGCGACATTGAGCTCGAATTCGCCGAGAAGCTCCCGGCGTTCCTCAAGCCCGCGCAGGATCTTGTCGGGCGTGCCCCAACTGGCCGCTTTCATAAACCCAGCGACCGCGCCTTCGAGGCCAGCCTTGCGGGCGATCTCGGCCTTCTGCTGATAGGCGTCGTAGCCCTTCACAGTCTTAAAGTGCTCACCGAGGAATTCGTAGTGGTAGAAATTGCTCTCAACGAATTTGCCCTGGTACTGCCGCGCCTCGTCCTCGCACGCGGCGAGATCGGAACCGCAGACGACGAACTCGGTGAGCATCACGCAAGGCGCTGATGTGCCGTGGAACTGGCGGTGTAGCGCGCGCCCGCGCTCGATTACGGGCAATCGCATCTCCCAGGGCCGGTCGGCGAACATGACCATATGGGCGCCGAGCTTTGCGGCAGAAACGACGGAATCCTCGCTCGATGCCACCGCGTAGATGCGTCCGTCGAAGGAGTGCTGCGGCCGCGGGCGGATCTCAGTCCGCGGCTGCTTGTAGAACCTGCCATCGCCCTCGATAAACCCGGTCTTGAGCGCGCTGACGATCATCGGCGCTGCTTCGTCGAAGCGCTCGCGCGACTCGTCCATGCTCATGCGGAAGGCGGCGAACTCGCGCCGCGCCAGGCCGCGGCCAAGTCCGAGACGCAGCCGGCCCCTGCTCAGCAGGTCGAGCACCGTCGCCTGTTCGGCGACACGCAGCGGGTCGTGCCAGGGGATGATCACAGCAGCCGTGCCGAGATCGATATCCGGGCAAGCTGCCGTGAGGTACGACATCAGCTGAAGGTTGTCGGGGATGAACGAATAGTCGTTGAAATGATGCTCGGCCGACCACAAGCAATCGAAGCCGAGATCGGCAGCGAGCCGCGCGAGGCGGATTTCCTCGTCCCATACACGAGCATCGGAGCAGTTTTCCCAGCCGTAGCTGGCGAATACCATCATCATCCCAACATCCATCGCGCGCTCCACCGTTCATGAGATCGCGTTATCCGCGGAATACCGGAGGTTTGCCGCGAATGCCCTAGGCCAGCGCCAGTTTGCGATATCCGTCAGCCGCGACCGAGTCGCAATGCTCGCGGTAGGCGGGATGTCCGCCGCTGAAACGCATGATTCTGGGTCTTTGCCTGCCCTCGACGTTGCCGTTGACGCCGGTCATCCACGACCCGATCTCGTTCATCAGCTGACCCTGGCCAAGGGTCAGAACATGGTCGGTCCACTCGGCGACGCCCGCAGCGGTGGCCTCGATTCGCGTAAGACCGCGCTCGGTGGCGAACCGGACCAAACCTGTCACCCACTCGACGCTGTACTCCGCGGCACGCGTGTAATTGCCAAGGCCGGCATGCGGTCCCATGACCATCAGCATGTTGGGGAAGCCTTCCACCAAAACGCCTAGATAGGTCTGCGGCCCATCCTTCCAGAGATCCTTCAGCCGCTCGCCGTCGACGCCGCGGATGTCGATCCGGTCAAAGGCACCGGTGATCGCATCAAAGCCGGTCGCGTATATGATAATGTCGAAGTCGTACTTGGCATCGATGGTCTTGATCCCGGTCGAGGTGATGCGCTCGATCGGCGTCTCATTAATGTCGACGAGTTTAACGTTGGGCTGGTTGTAGACCTCGTAATAGCCCGTTTCGAGTGGCACACGACGGGTCCCGAGGCCATGGTTCTTCGGGATCAGCTTTTCGGCCACGGTCGGGTCCTTGACGCGCTGACGGATTTTGCGCGCGATGAACTCGGAGGCGAGCCGGTTGGCCGCACGATTGGTCAGCATGTCGCTGAAATTGGCCATCCAGATCCCGAAACCCGGTTGGCCATAAAGCCGTTCCCAGAACGCCTCCCGCTCCTCTTCGGTCACTTCAAGGGTCACGCGCGGGTCCGGGGCGTGGATGTAGCAACCGGGCGAAGTTTTGCAGAGCGCGAAGATCTCGTCGTAGCGCGCCCTGATATCGTCCATCTCCGCGTCGGAAATCTTCGCGTTGTGCAGCGGCGCACACCAATTGGGCGTACGCTGGAACACGGTGAGATGACCGACGGTCTTTGCGATTTCC
>JASHVB010000939.1 GCA_030039695.1 Acetobacteraceae bacterium | reverse complement strand
CCAGCACGCCGGACAGTGCGTCGTGAAGATGTTCCTCCGCCTGGTGTCGCCGCGCCGGCTTGGCGTAACGATCGGCGTCCTCGCCCTCTGCCTCGTCCTCTGGTTCTTCGGCGAGTTTCTTCTCGGCCCGCCGCTGGCGCCCTGGTGGGTACGGCTCTGCGCCGTGCTTGGCGTCATCGCATTGTGGCTTCTTTACGAATCCGTCATGTTTATCCGTATTCGCCGCGCCAACACCCGCATGCTGGAGGCGATCAAGCAAGAGGAAACCGCCGTTCCGGATATCGCCGACGAGAGCGAACCCGATGACATGCGCACTCAGCTCGATCGCCTCGTCGAGGTGCTGAAATCCGAGCGGGTCGGCCACGGCTTCAAACGCGATTTTCTCGGTGCGATGCCCTGTTATCTCGTGGTTGGCCCACCTGGTTCCGGCAAACGGTGTCTCGTCGAGAGTGCGGGCCTCGCCATGGCCTTGCGAGACCGGCTCGGCAAATCCGAAATCCGCCTCGACGTCCGCGGCGAACGGACCCAGTGGTGGATCACCGATGACGGCCTCCTGATCAGCGCCGCCCCGAAAGACATGGCGGAACCGCCCGACGCCACCGGGACCACGCCCTGGCGCGGCCTGCTCACCTTCCTCAAGGAGCACCGTCCCCGCCGTCCGCTCGACGGCACCCTGTTCGTCGTCGGCGCCGACGAACTGCTCGGCCCGGGGGCCGCCGATCTCGCCCGCTTTGCGCGGAGCCGGCGTCAGGAAGCGCTCGCCGTCTTCGGCGCGTCCTCGCCACTTTATCTCGTCGTCAGCAAGTGCGATCTGCTGCCCGGATTCACTGAATTTTTCGCCGATCTCGACGAGCAGGCACGGGGCAATGCCTTCGGTGCCGTCTTGCCCCTCGCGACTGCAGGACGTCCGCCGGACGAGATCATCGCGGCACTCAGGCGCGAACTCGACCGGAGCATCGAAGCGGCAACCCGTCTGTTGCCGTTCCGGGTGGCGGCGGAACGCAACCCCCTTCGCCGCGCCGCCATCACGGTGCTGCCCGAGCAGCTCGCTGCCGCCGCGGACGCAGCGCTCGGCATCGCCGCCGAGTTGGCGTACCGTCGTCGGCCCGGTCCTCCTTCGATGCTGCGAGGTATATTCTTCACCTCGGCGGGCGTGTCGGACGACGCACCTGCGCCATTGTTCGATGGCTGGCACGCGCGCTTCGCGGCACCGCTTGGCCTGATCGCACCTTCTCCCGAGGCGCCAGGTCATGCGCGCGGGACCTCTACCTCCCCTCCCCTGTTCGCCGCAGGCGTGTTCCGCGACTTCGTCTTTCCCGAAGCCGGCCTCGGCGGTGTCGACCCGAAGATCGAGCGTCGTATGGCGCTCCTCCATCTGGGCGGTTATCTCGCCTGCGCGCTCGCGCTCGTTGCCTCGCTCCTGCTCTGGGTCCACGAGTACCATCGGCACCGGACGCGGCTCGACGTATTCGCGCGCGGAGCGGCGGCGGAAACGACGCTCGACCGGGACCTCGCCGGCGCAGACAGCATCGGCGCCATTCTGCCGCTGCTCGATCAGGCGTACGAGTCCGCATCGGTGCGCCGGGGCGACACCCTGCTCGAGCGGTCCGTCGGCTTCACCCCCCTCGACATCCGTGTCGCCCGCAAGGCCGCCGTCGAAAGCTATCATCGCCTGCTCACGGCCCGCTTCCTGCCGCTCATGCTCGGCCAGCTGCAAAACCAGCTACAGCGGGCGGTCGCTGCCGGGTACGATCCGAACCAAATTCGCTCGCTGTTAACGGTTTATCTTATGTTCGGCGATCCCGCGCACTATGCGCGCGCGACCGTCTCCGACTGGGGCAGCCACCTGCTCGCGGCCGTCTTCGCGCTCAATCCGGAGCAGCAGGTGAGCGCGCTTGCGCATTGGCAGCAGCTCGTCAGGCTCCTGCCGCAGCCCATCAGCCTGAACCGACCGCTGATCGCGGAAGCGCGGTCGCTCCTGCAGCGGCACCCCACCGCCGATGCCATCTATGCCCAGCTGCAGGCGGAAGCCGGCCAGACCGGTGCCGCGATGCCGCTCAACGTGGTGAGCGCGCTTGGAGCTGCTAGCTCGGACCTTCTCATGCTGCGCTCGCAGGCCGGCCTCTCGGTCGTCGTCCCGGGGCTCTACACCCGTCAAGGATTCTACGAAATCTTTCTGAAGCGGGCTCCGGTCCTCGTCCGCGACGCGGTCGAGGGAGACTGGATAACGGGCAGCGGAACCACGGCAGACCCGCAACAAACGGCCGGTCTCCTGCAGCAGGTCAAGGACGATTACACCCGGGACTATATCAAGCAATGGCAGTCGGTGGTGGGGCAGATCGAACTGCGTGCGCTGCCGGATCTGGCAAGCCTTGTCGCGGGGATGCAGGTGCTTGCGGGGCCGAAGTCGCCCCTCATGCAGCTCATTCAGCTCGTGAAGAACCAGACGGACCTGCCCGTCCCGCCGCCGCCGGGCTCTCCGGTCGCCGCGCTCGCCAATGCCGTCAAGCCGGGCAGCGGCGCCGCAAAGGTGGTGGACGCGGCGGCACAGCAATCCGGCATGATCAAGCCGGCCAATCCGTTCGGTTCCGCTGGCTGGCCCGGCGATGCGATACGCGCGCCGTTCGCGTCACTTCTGGCTCTCGTCGACACGAACGGTGGTGAGCCGCCAGCGTCCGGCCTGCAGAACGCAATCACCGCCTCGTACGGCGTGGTCTCGGGTATCGCAACGGCGGACAGTCCGGACGCTGCCGCGGCCGCGGCGGCCTCCCAGGTCATCT
This sequence comes from Acetobacteraceae bacterium, assembly GCA_030039695.1. The sequence continues at coordinate 4,470 of JASHVB010000939.1, read as the reverse complement.
CCGGCCAGGGTGGCGATCCGCTGATCCAGCTCCGCGTGCAGGCGGCAACGTTGCCCCGCCCCCTCGATGGCATATTCCGCTCGCTTTACCAGAACATCTGGAGCGTCCTTCTGCAACTGACGCGCGCGCACATACAGGCAGCGTGGTCGCAGAACGTCGCGCCAGCCTGCGAGCAGACAATCGCCGGGCGCTTTCCCTTCGTCGCAGGCCGCGGCGGGACGTCGGAGCTCGGGGTCACACTCAAGGATTTCGGCAATTTCTTCGGCAACCGCGGCGTCATCGACCAGTTCGTGTCGACCAACCTCACCCCGTTCCTCAAGCAACAGCCGGGTCGCAACCTCAGCCTTGCCTCGCAGGGCGGATTCTCGCTCGGCCTCTCCGCCGATGGGCTCAGTCAGATCAACCTCGCACGGCGCATCCAGGCACTCTTCTTCGACGCCGGGGGCACCCTCGCGGTGTCCTTCACCCTGACGCCTGGCTATCTCGATCCGCGTGTGTACACCGCGACGATCGCCATCAACCAGACCTCTCTCGTCTATCAGCACCAGCCGCCACGCGGCACCACATTCGCCTGGCCGAACCCGAACGCGCCCGGCAGTGCCTCGCTCACCCTCTCGCTCGTGAACGGTCAGACGCTCGAGACATCATTCTCGGGCCCTTGGGCCCTTTTCCAGCTCCTCGATAGCGCCCAGGAAACGCAAGCCGGCAGCCCGGACCGAATCACGCTCGGCTTTGCGATCCAGGGCTACCGGGCAACTTTCGTGCTCTCGGCAGGCAGCGTCCTCAACCCGTTCGTCCGCGGCACTTTCTCGGAGTTCTACTGTGTGCCGCGGCTCTGAGAGCGCAAAGCAAACCGCTTTGCGCTCCTTCGCCCGGGGCACGGTGCTGGGCGGTCGCTATCGACTGGCGGAAATGATCGGGTGCGGCCGGTCCTCTCTCGTTCATCGCGGAACCGACCTCGCAGCCCCCGGCCCTTCGATCGCGGTCAAGATCTTGCGGCGCTCGCTCTGTAACCACGCGGACGAGGCGGCGCTGCTCATCGCCCAAGCCGGCCGCATGAGGACATTCGCTCACCCAAACATAGCCCGCTTGCACGACACCGGCGTCGAGGATGGCGCGCCGTATCTCGTAATGGAGGAGCTCACGGGCGGCAGCCTGCGGGACATCACAGAGCGAGGCTCTCCGGTTTCCGCCGAGCGCGCGGCCGATCTTCTGGAAGGCGCGGCCCGGGCCGCCCGCTTCCTGCATGCGGCGGGATGGGTCCATGCGGACATCAAGCCCGGCAATCTGCTCCTTGACGGACTGGGTCGGAGCAAGCTGATCGATTTCGAATCGGCGCGGCCGGTTAACGCGCAAATGGCGATGACCACGGAACGGATCGTCACTCCGTCCTATACATCGCCGGAAGTGATTGAGGGTGCCCCTCCGGAACCGCGGGACGATGTTTTCGCGCTCGCCGTCGTCGCCTACGAGCTGATCACCGGCCGCCATCCATTCGATTACCGCCCAGCACGGCACACCGACATCGTCGAACCGCCGGCCGTCCTATCGCGGCGCGCCTGGGCTTCGCTCGGGGCGGCACTCGCGCCGCGCCGCGCTGACCGGCCAACCGATCCGCTCGCGCCGGTACGGGCGCTCCGCGCCTCCCGTCCACTCGCGCAGCTCTTCCGGAGTCTCGCGCCATGACCGGCTTGGACGATCCGAGGATCGATCGCGCCACCGCCCCCCTGCCAGCGGATGCACCGGATCCGGCGGCGTTCCCCCACGATCCCGACTATGACGCGCTCGCCACCGAGATCCGCAAGCTCGAGCGAAGCGGGCCCGCCTCCGTGGAGTGGCGGAACATTGTCACATCTGCACAGGACATCCTGGCAAACCGCTCGAAGAACCTCTCGGTCGCGACTTGGCTCGCGCTCGCCCTCGCGCACACCGAAGCTTTGCGCGGCCTTGCCGTTGGGGTCGCGATCGTTCGCAGGCTGGTCGAGAATTCCTGGGATGGTCTCTTCCCAAGAAGGCCGCGCGCCCGCGCGGGTGCCTTCGAGTGGATGATCAGTCGCCTCGCCCGCGAGGTGCCGGCTGAGCCCCTACCCGGAACCGGCCCGGCCTCTCTTGTTGCCCTCGACGAGCTCGCGGCCCTGGAACACCTTGTGACCGAAAAGCTGCCGGACCGCTCGGTCTCGTTCGGTGAAGTTTTGCGTCCGCTGCAGAAGCTCGCCGAGGCCGAGCGGCGCGCCGCGACCGAAGCCGAGCAGCGCAAGGCGACGGCGGCCGCGGCACCCGCCCCAGGCCAGCCTGCCCCAATCCAATCCGGACCTGCCCAGTCCGCCTCACCTCAGTCCCCCCCGGCACCCTCGATCGCGTTCGCAGCCGCGGGCGGTGACCCCGAGCGCGTGCTCTCCATGCTGAGAGAGGCAGTGCGGACGCAGGCCCTGCAGCTGATGGAAGCGAACCCTTTCGAGCCGCGTGCCTTTCGTTTGCTCCGAGCAGTGACGTGGCTCGGCATCACCGCGCTTCCCCCGGTGCAGAACGGCCGCACCGCAGTCATGCCGCCTCCCGACACACGCCTCGGCGAGTTCGAGGCCATGCGCAGTGCCGGCAACCAGAGGGACCTCGTGCTCGCGCTCGAGCATTTCTGTTCGGGCTCCGGGCTCTTCTGGCTGAACGGACAGCGCCTCGCGGCGAACGCGCTCACCACGCTCGGCCCCGCTGCTTTGGAATGTGCGCGGGAGGTGGTCACGGGCACGGCTTCTCTACTCGAGCGCCTGCCCGGGCTCTCCGAACTCTCGTTCTCGGACGGCACGCCCTTCGCGGATGGCACAACCCGCGCCTGGATCGAGACGGGCGTTCTCGCCAGACCTAAAACACGCGCGGAAGGCGGCATCGCACCCGACCTGCCATGGCAGGCCGCACTCGCCGCCGCGCGACAGAAAATGGCCGACGGGCAGGAAAGGGACGCGCTCGCGCTGTTGAGCGAAGGTGTATCGGCCGCCCCGAGCGGTCGCGCCCGCTTTCACTGGCGCCTAGGTGCGGCGCGGCTCTGCCTTGAGAACGGCACGGCAATCGTCGCCCTGCCGCTGCTCCAGCATCTCGGGCGTCTGATCGACGCGCACGGCCTCGACGAATGGGAACCGCAGCTCGCCGCCGAGGCAGCCTGCCTGCTCCATCGTTGTGCGGCCATGCCCGAGATCGCAAGGACCATCCCCGATGCGGAGCGGGAGGACATCATCCGCGCCGCCTTTGCCCGCATGGCGCGGGCGGATCCGCTACAGGCAGCGGAGGCAGCAAAGGCAGTAGGTGACTGACATCCATAGCACAATCAACAAGGAGACGTGACATGGCCAAAGACGCCTCGGTGGCGCCAAAAGAGAGAGTAAACATCCGCTACATGCCGGCCACCGGTGACGCCCGCGAAGAGGTGGAACTGCCGTTTAAGCTGCTCGTCCTCGGCGACTTCACGCACCGCGCGGACGAAACCGCGCTCGGCGAACGGCGCCGCGTTCAGGTCGACAAGGACACCTTCAACGACGTCATGCGGAGCGAGAACCTCACGCTCGATCTCAAGGTGCCAAACAAGCTCTCGGATGATGCCGACGCCGGCAATCTTGCCGTCAGCCTCAAGGTCGGCACGCTCAAGGACTTCGAGCCCGAGCAGGTTGCCAAGCAGATTCCCGAGATGAGCAAGATTCTCGAGCTCAGAGCCGCCCTCGTCTCGCTCAAGGGACCGCTCGGCAATCTTCCGAGCTTCCGCAGGGCGATCGAGCGCATCCTCGCGGATGCCGAGTTGCGCAAGAAGGTCGAGGCAGAGATCACCGTACCGCCGTCCACCTGACCGAACGTAACCGTCCCCACCGCGAAAGGCCATTGCTATGTCCGACACCACTGCCCAACCGGCGACAGGCGGTCAGGCGACACAAGAATCCGTATCCCTGCTCGACCAGGTTCTCTCCGAAACCAAGCTCACCCCGCGCGACGAAGGCTATGATGAAGCCCGTCGCGGCATCGCCGCCTTCCTCACCGAGCTCGTCAAGCCGGTGCATGAAGGCGAGAAGGTGCAGGCCTCCGCGATCGACCGAATGATTGCGGCAATCGACCAGACGATGACCAGCCAGCTCAACGAGGTGCTGCACAATGCCGAGTTCCAGGCCATGGAATCCGGCTGGCGCAGTCTGAAGTTTCTAGTCGACCGCACGGATTTCCGGCAGAACATCAAGATCGAGATGTTGAACGTCTCGAAGGATGACCTGCTGGCCGACTTCGAGGATGCGCCGGAAATCGTCAAGTCGGGCCTCTACAAGCACGCTTATGTCGACGAGTACGGCCAGTTCGGAGGCCAGCCCTTCGGGGCCATGATCACCAATTACCAGTTCAGTCCCGGCGCCCAGGATGTCAAGCTTATGCAAGACATGGCCGCCGTCAGCGCGATGGCCCACGCGCCGACGATTGGCGCCGCTTCGCCCGAGTTCTTCGGCG
>JASHVB010000938.1 GCA_030039695.1 Acetobacteraceae bacterium | reverse complement strand
GAGACACGCGCCGCGAAGCGCACGGACCGTCGCAACGAAAAAGGTTCGCGCAAGCCTCGTTCGGTGCGGATGCGCTGGGTGCCAGGAGGAATGTTCCTTATGGGCTCTGATCGGCATTATCCGGAAGAGCGGCCGGCTCGTACGGTGCGCGTGCGCGGGTTCTGGATAGACGTGCATCCCGTTACCAACGCCGAATTTGCCGCGTTCGTAAAAGCAACAGGTTATGTCACCTCCGCCGAGCAGCCGGTTGCTCCGGACCTCCGTCCGCACATTGTAGTTGGATCGGAATCTCCAGGATCGTTCGTGTTTCACCATACCGCCGAGTCGGTGACTTTCGAGGATACCGACAGCTGGTGGCAATGGACGCCTGGCGCCTGCTGGCGGCATCCTGAAGGGCCGGGCAGCTCCATCGCCAATCGGACCGCGCATCCCGTGGTCCATGTTACATTCGAAGACGCACGAGCGTACGCGACCTGGGTTCGTAAGGTCCTACCGACCGAAGCCGAATGGGAATATGCTGCCCGCGGTGGTCTCGACGGTGCGGAATTTGCCTGGGGGACTGAATTCACCCCGGACGGCCATTTCATGGCCAATACCTGGCAGGGCGAGTTCCCATGGCAGAACCTTTGCAGCGATGGTTATGAAGGAACCTCACCCGTCGCTTCGTTCCCGGCAAACCGCTACGGTCTCTACGACCTGATAGGCAATGTCTGGGAATGGACCAACGACTGGTTCTCCCGCGACCACAGTGTGGGCGATCATCCGCTGTCGTCAGTGCACGACGATCCGGTCGGCGGGCCCATGGAGGCGAGTTACGATCCAGCACTGACACCCCATCCGATCTATCGCAAAGTCATCAAGGGCGGATCATTCCTGTGTGCGCCGAATTATTCCCGACGCTACCGGCCGGCGGCGCGACAGGCGCAGATGATCGACAGAGGCCAGAGTGACCTTGGCTTCCGCTGCGTGGTGCATACACGCGACGTCGACCCAGCCGTAGGTCGGGACGCCAACCGGATCGACTGGGGGGAACGGTAACATCGCGCTCGGTTCTCCCATGTCGAACTTATGACGGTATCGCAGAATCGCGACATCGTCGCGCTGCTCGAGGCGTCGAACCAGTATCGTCGAATGTCTCAGATCGAGTCCGGTACCCGCTGCATCAGAACGGGCTGGCTGAGAGCGTCATCGGACGGCTGGGCGATGAGTGCCTGATTGAAGCGCCGTTCACGTCGCTGCAGTTTGTATCTGCCATGCTGGCGGAACGGTCGTGTAACGAGAACGAGGAGCGACCCCATTCGAACCGGGCTGGTCGAACCTTGGCGACGATCAGGCCACCGCTACACGCGCCCGGCGCGAGACCCGCAGCGCGCCATGTTTGTCGGTGCACTGGTGAGTGAGCCGCGCTCTCTGGATCCAAGCTGCGCGGGGCGGAACCCAGCAATTGCCGGGAGCGAAACATGCCTCTCTCTCTGACCGAGAGACAACCCATCGATAGCAGTGACCAGGGCCGGACTTTTGCCTGGAGCAGGGTTGGCGCTCAGGTTAGATTCAATGAAGACCAGGTGTTAGGAGAGTGGGGGTATTATGGCGGAAACTCCATGGAGTCGTAGGTTTTTCATGTTACAATCTATGTCTGTTGTTGCCGCCGCATCTGCATGTGGGCCTCTATCTCGATTAAGTGCAGTGCCCGTTTCCGAACAGAATGATGTCACCGTTCTTGGTCTGAAAGATGTTCGCTACTGGGGTGACGAGGTGACCCCACAACTGATTGCTGCCGGCCTTGCCTCGTACCAGCGTGAGCAGGAATATTGGACCGCGAGCGGCCACGCGGGCCCTTTACCGCCTGCCTACTTCCTTGCCATTTCTGGTGGCGGCGAGAATGGTGCGTTCGGAGCGGGCCTCTTGGTCGGATGGACCGCGACAGGCACGCGCCCTACTTTCAAGCTTGTCACTGGGATTAGTACCGGGGCGCTGATCGCGCCATTCGCCTTTCTTGGTTCGGCGTACGATCCCGATTTGCGATCCATGTATACAGAGATCTCGCCGCGCGATGTCCTGGAGAAGCGGTGGATTCTCTCTGGCCTGCTCGGAGATGGGATGGCGACCAATGAACCTCTCTATCACACGATTCAGCGATTTCTCACACCCGCGCAGATGCGTGCGATCGCGCAACAGTACGAGAGGGGACGTTTGCTACTTATCGGGACGACAGACCTCGATGCAGGCCGACCCGTAGTCTGGGACATCGGTAAGATCGCCACGTCCGGCCAGCCAGGCGCGCTTACACTGATCCACAAGATATTGCTGGCGTCGGCGGCTGTGCCTGTCGCATTCCCGCCGGTCATGATCAACGTCGAGGCAGACGGGAAGAAGTATCAGGAGATGAACGTGGATGGTGGAGCAAGTGCACAGGTTTTTGTTTACCCCCCAGGTGCGCGCATCGCGCGTTTTGGAATCACGCGGCAGCGGTACCTCTATGTGATACGCAACGCACGGCTTGATCCCCGTTGGGCGAGCGTGAACCGGCGGACCCTTAGTATCGCGGAGCGTGCGACCTCATCGTTAATTCAGACGCAGGGAATCGGAGATCTCTTCCGAATCTACGGCGTTTCGCAGCGCGACGATGTCGATTTTAATCTAGCAAGTATTCCCAGCAACTTTAATGTTCCTCTTCGATATGCATTTGACCCTGAGTACATGCGAGCCCTCTTTAGGGTCGGCTATGATCTTGGGAAGTCGGGCTACCGTTGGGCAAAAGTACCACCGGGCTTTGAGGAGACCAGCGCAGTTGAGGGGAAGACCGCGGCCATCGCGCAATAATTGGTGCTTTATCGCGCCGTCTCGGTAACGTGTTGCGGGATCGGATCATCGGCTTCGTGCAGCCACCGTGTCACCAGGCCGGCGATCAGGGCCCCCAAGATCGGTGCAAGCCAGAACAACCAGAGCTGCCCGATGTATTCACCGCCTGCGAACAGGGCGGGCCCGGTGCTTCGTGCCGGGTTCACCGATGTGTTGGTGATAGGGATCGCCACAAGATGGATCAAGGTCAGAGCGAGACCGATGGGAATGCCTGCGAAGCCGGCAGCGGCGCCTTTCGACGTGCACCCTACGATGATAAGCAGAAAAAAGAAAGTCAGCAGCACCTCGGCGATGAGGCACGAGGTTAGATTGTATTTGCCGGGGCTTAGGTCGCCGTAGCCGTTTGCTGCGAAGCGACCCGGAACCCAGTCGGCCTTGCCTGATGCGATCAGGTACAGCACCGCCGCGGCGCAGATTGCGCCGACCACCTGCGCTAAGATGTAGGGAATTACATCGCCGATGGCAAACCGCCGGGCGGCCCACAGCCCGACAGTGACCGCGGGGTTGAAATGTCCGCCCGAGATATGGCCTACCGCATAGGCCATCGTGAGGACAGTGAGGCCGAATGCAAGAGCGACCCCAAGAAACCCGATGCCCAATGACGGAAATGCCGCACTGATAACCGCGGCGCCGCAGCCGCCGAATGTAAGCCAGAATGTGCCGAAGAATTCTGCGCCAACACGTCTTGAAATATTCATGATGATCCCCCGTCGATCTATCGGCTCTGTTGGCCAGCCGAATAGCCCTGTTCATAGGCGGATTGCTCGTTCTTCTTGACCCATCGCGAACATCTCTCCCGGCACCCGGCGTGCCCGCGGTACGCGAAGCATACGTGGATCGTTTACGTCGCGGCGACCTGGGCGCTTGGCAGGGCCTATCTCCAGCGGTGGGTGTTATGCCTCTCCCCCTGCTAATAACATGCCATGCAAAAAGCTAATCG
>JASHVB010000937.1 GCA_030039695.1 Acetobacteraceae bacterium | reverse complement strand
AGACAGCGCCCAGACCGCCCCCGCCGCCGCCCCAGGCGGCGCCCAGACCGGCGCCGCCGCCGCCCGCTCCGCAGACAGCACCGGCACAACCCAAACCAAGCCCGGCACCATCGCCGCCGCATCCATCGACACCTGCCGTTCCGCGGGCTGAGGGCGTGCCGACCCCGCCCACCCCATCGTCCGAAGCCACACCGCCGCCGCCGGCTGTGGCGACTCCGGCGCCGGCTCTTCCGCCGCCACCTCCGGTAGCGGCACCCCGCCCGCCTGTGTCGACCCCGCCCACCCCATCGCCCGAAGCCCCACCACCGCCGCCGGCTGTGGCAACTCCTGCACCGGCTCTGCCGCTGCCGCTGCCGCCACCGCCACCGCCGGTCCCCGCACCCCGTCAGCCTACGCTGGCTCCAAAGGCAGTACAGCGCCGGCCGTCGGAGTTCCCGACACCAATGGAATTTTCATTCAACAGCAGTCCACGAATCGCCGCGCGGCCGACGGAACGCCACGAGGCACCACGGCCCGGGACCATCGACCTGTCGTTCGCGCCGGCCAGCGGCGGATCAAACAGCCTGCAAATCCACGCCGAAGCGGACGGCAAGGAGGTGGGTCCCGACTGGCTGAACCGCGTGGCTGCCTGGTGGGCCCGGCACGGGTATTACCCTGATGAGGCGGCAAGGCTGGGCCAGCATGGCGATGTCACAGTCAGTATGACGGTCGCGCACAGCGGGCACGTCGAGACGGCGGGCGTGACGCGCGCGTCGAATTCGCCGTGGCTGAACCTAGGCGCGCTGTCGGTGTTCCAGAATGCAAACCTGCCGCCACTGCCGGGCGACATCACCGCGAGCGACATCGATCTGACCTTCACGATTCATTACATAATCGTGCCATGATACACACCTTTCCCGCCTTCGGCGCGATCCGTCGAGGCGCGCTTCGCGCGCCGAGGGTGAGGGGCCAACGGCTCGTAAACCCCGTGCATTCCGCCGCTCCCCCTGGGCGCTCTGCGCACCGGTCTGTCCAACTTGGTGCGAGAGGTGACTTGTTCACCTGGACCTCCGTGGGAAGCCGCGGACATCAGGCCTCTGAGGGATAGCGGGCCGCGAGAAAGCGCGGCGCACTTGCTGTCCCATTGAGCGTTTGCTGAATAGGTGTCGATGCACCTGACCATGCAAATGAAACTGCTGCCTAGCCCCGAGCAGGCCGATGCCATGCTGCGGACGATGGAGCGGTTCAACGCTGCCTGCGATGCGCTCGCCGCAGTCGCCCTCGCCAAACGGTGCGCAAACAAAGTCGCGTTGCAGAAGCTCGCCTACCACGACATCAGGCGAGACTTCGGCCTCGGCGCTCAGATGACCGTGCGGGCGATCGCCAAAGTCGTGGAAGTCTACAAGCGGGACAAGACCGTTCAGCCGACGTTTCGACCCGACGGCGCCATCGTCTACGACCAGCGTATTCTCTCCTGGAAGGCGCCGATCGGGTCTCGGTCCTGACCAACGATGGCGGGTAGATCATGCCGTGGGTGTGCGGAGCCTACCAACAAGCGCGGTTGGATCGGGCGCGTCGACAAGCCGCCCTGACACACCGCAACGGGATGTTCTTCCTCTCCGTGACGATCGACGTGGCTGACGTGCCGGCGGGCGATCCGGCCGAGTATCTCGGCGTTGACCTCGGGCATCGCAACATTGCTGCCGATAGCAACGGTGACAGCTTGTGCGGCGCGTTGAACGCCGGCCTTCGGCGCCGGCACGCGCGGCTCCGTCGCAAACGCCAGAAGAAAGGAACCAAATCCGCCAAGCGACTGTTGAGCCGGCGCAGGCGCAGGAGGGGCGCTTCGCCACCGACCTCAACCACCGGATCAGTAAGGACATGGTGCGGAAGGCCAAAGACACCGGGCGCGGGATTGCTCTTGAAGACCTCAAGGGCATCCGTGAACGGACAACGCTTCGACGGTCGCAGCGACGCGCGCACCACAGCTGGGCATTCGCTCAGCTTCGCTCCTTTCTGACCTACCAGGCAGCGCTGGCTGGCGTCCACGTGCAGACGGTTAATCCGAAATACACCTCGCAGAGCTGTCCGGCTTGCGGCGGTATCGATCGGCGCAACCGTCCCAACCGGGACCAGTTCCAATGCGTCCGTTGCGGGCACGCTGGCCCCGCCGATACCACAGCGGCTCTGAACATTCGGAGCCGGGCCGGACGTCATCCTGCCGAACGCAGGGCCGGGTCGCCTGTCCAGGTACCTGCAAGCCTCCGCCTTCAGGCGGACGTTCATGACTCATCCTTGGGTGCGGCGAAATAGCCGTGGCGGAAGCTGACATACGGGCTGCTGATTAACCAATCGGCGCCGCCCCAGATGATGGCTGCAATCAACGTCGTAATCAGTACCTTGCGCCACAGCTGCGGCCGCGCGGGAATGCCGCGGAATCCGCTGTCCGGGTCGGGTTCCGCTCTCGGCTGCGTGCCGAGCGGAAGGACCGCGAACAACACCACCCACCAGATAAGGAAATAAACAACGAGACCCGTAAACCAGCTCATGCCGCCAGCACTCCGTCAAACAGCCTGTGGCACCAGCGCGGACGGATCGGCGGTTGTGTCAGCCGACAGGCGCTCGAGCTGTGCGTTGAGCTCCGCACCCAGCAGCACGGCGTAGGCGGTGACGAAGAACCACAGCATGACCGTGACCACGGCGCCCAGCGGACCATAGGTGACGCCGAACGTGGCGATATGTTCGATATAGAACGTGAGCAGTGCCGATGCGGCCAGCCACAGCGTTAGCGCTAGCGCCGCTCCGGGCGAGATCCACGGCCGCGGTGGCCGCGGGGGTGCGGCGCCGAAACGATACAGCAGCGCTACCGACAGTCCGGCAAAGCCCAACAGTGCCACGAGGCTGGCGAAATGGATGACGCGCAGGCGCCAAACCCAGGGGTACACGAAGTCGAACACTGCTGGCATGCCCACCAGCACGACCATCGCCAGGACCGAGCCAAGCACTGCCGTCAGTGTCATTGTCAGCGACACGGTCAGGGAGCGCAGGAAGCGCCGACGCGGGCGGCCACCGTAGGCGATGGTCAACGCAGATAACATCGAGCGCATGCCGAGTGCAGCACTCCAGAACGTCAGCAGCAGGCTGATGGCGAGGCCGATGCCGAGGCGCGCGTGCGGCTGGATCACCAGGTGATGCAGCCGGTCGGCGATCAGCCAATACGCGGACGGCGGCAGCATGTCATGCAGCCACCGCACCTGTTGCTCCACGCCGCGCGGATTGAACAGCAGACCGTAGAGCGAGATCAGCATGCTCATGGCGGGGAACAGGGCGAGCGTAGCAAAGAAGGCACAGCCCGCCGCGGCGAGTGCGACACGGTCGGAAATGCTGGCACGCAGCGTGTTATTGACAACGTGACGCCAGGAAGCCATGGCGGTATCTCCGATCCTCTCCCAGCGAACTCGGAGAGGGCAGGGTGAGGGTGATCAGTGCGAGATACTGCGCTCTCACCCTACCCTCTCCGGACCGCCGCGCAGGAGAGAGAGAATCAGACACGCAACAAGTGCACATCCACCAACGGTCGCTTCTGCAAGCGTTTGCCGAGCAGGCGACGTAACGCGGCACGCGCGGCGTCGGTCAACGCGGCATCGTCGCGGCGCAGCGGCACTGGAAGCTCGGCGACGGCTTCGGCGAGCTCGTCGCTGACCTGCGCCGTTTCCGGCGCGCCGGGCTCCAACAGACCGGGAGCGCTCACACGCGGCTGGCCGCGCAGGCGGCCCGACTCGTCCACCGCAAGGCTTGCCAGCACGATTCCGTTGAACAACATCCGCCGCCGCGCAGACATGACACTGCCGGTCAGCGGTACGAGACGGCCGCCGTCAGGCACCAGCTTGCCGACCGGCGCGCTGTCCACCACCTCGGCGTAGCCTGGGCCAAGACGCAGGACGTCGCCATCCTCGATCAGGATTGGTGTGACACCGGCCTCCTGTGCCAGCGCCGCATGCGCTGAGAGATGCCGCCACTCGCCATGCACGGGCACGCTGTAGCGCGGCTTCACCAGTCGGTACAACCGGCGCAGCTCGTCGCGCGCCGGGTGGCCGGAGACGTGGATCATGTGGTCAGCGTCGGTCATCAGATGGACGCCACGGCGCACCAAGTTGTCCTGCACTGTCCCGATGGCGCGCTCATTGCCGGGGATGACACGCGATGAGAAGATCACTGTGTCGCCTTCACCCAGGGCCACGTGCTTGTGCGTGTCCATGGCGACGCGGGCGAGCGCGCTGCGCGGTTCACCCTGGCTCCCGGTGATCAGGATCAGGATGTTGTCGTCTGGGACGCCATCGATATCGTCCTCGCCGAGGAACGGTGGAACGCCTTTGAGGTAGCCGCATTCCCGTGCAGCGGCATCGAGGTTTCGCAGACTACGGCCGACCATGGCGACACTGCGACCACAGTCGTGCGCGGCCTGGGCGATGCTTTCCACCCGCGCGACGTTGCTGGCGAAACAGGTGACTGCGACACGACCGCGCAGGCCGCGCAATAATACGGAGAGGCTCTGGCGAACTTCGGCTTCGCTGCCGGAATGACCTTCAACCATCGCGTTGGTCGAATCGCAAACCATCGCCAGCACGCCCCGCCCGCCGAGGTTCGCGAGCGCTGCCTCGTCGGTCTGCGGGCCGACCAGCGGCTGGGGGTCCAGCTTCCAGTCGCCGGTGTGCAGCACGATCCCGTACGGCGTCTCGATCGCCAGCGCCTGCGCTTCCGGGATCGAATGCGACATGCGGATGAAGCGCAGCGCGAAAGGCGGCAGCTCGATATTGCCGCCGGGCGGCACGACGTGGATCTTGACTTGGTTTAGAAGCTGCGCCTCGACCAGTTTGCGGCGTAGGAAGGCCGCGGCGAAAGGAGTCGCGTAGACGGGGCAGCGGAGCTGGGGCCAGAGATGGGCGACGGCGCCGATATGGTCCTCGTGGGCGTGGGTGATCACCAGGCCCAACAGCTTGTCGCGCCGGTCGGCGATAAATCCCGGGTCAGGGACCATGATGTCGACTTCGGGGTATTGGGAGCCGCCGAAACCGATGCCGCAGTCAACGGCAAGGAATTTTTCATCGCAGCGGTACAGGTTGAGGTTCATGCCGATCTCGCCCGTCCCACCGAGAGGCAGGAAGGCCAGGTCGCCGGTTTCTATGTCCATGCTGGGCTGTGGATACCTCGGAGTGTGGGTCGAATAGGGCAGTCGGTGCTTCGCGGGTAGGCGAAGCGATTGGCATGGATATAGGAGTGGGCAGGGGGACGGAGAAGGTTCGGCGGCCGGGCGACCCCTCAGCCGCGGCGCTTTGCGGCGTCATCTCTCCCGCGCGTAGCACGGGAGAGATATTGGCAGCTTACTTGCGCCACCAGCCGCGTTTGCGTTCGGCGAGCTCCTCACCGCTACCGACGAGGATCGGCTTGATCGCAGGTTCCGGGGCCACATCGTTCGCGACGTCGGGGGCGGTGTACTCGGGCGTGGCCTCCGGCGCGACATCGGCAGCCATCGGGTCGGATGCCGCCGGCTCGGGAGCGCCGGTGTTGGTCACGTCCGGCTCGGGAGCGCCAGTGTGGGTCACTTCGGGCTCGGGCGCCTCGGCTGGTAGAGAAGCCTCGGACACATCGCGCGCGACCGTTGCTTCGGGCAGTACCTCCGCAACCATTGGCTCGCCCGCGACCGGCTCCGGCGCGCCGGCATTGATAATCTCGGGCGCGGACGCGGGCTGCTCCGCTTGCAGCGCGGCCGTAGGCGCCGATGGTTCTGACCGCGCCGCAGCGGCCTCCGCCTGTTCGAGCACATCGAAGATGTCAAAGGCCTGTCCACCGAATGGATTCGCTGGCGTGGGACCGATATAAACCGGCGGCACGTCGGGCTGGTCGGCGTCGGGGGCTGCATAGGGGGGCGCGTCGGCGTCGTCGCGCCGGCCGCGCCGCCGCCCGCCACGCCGGCCACGGCGACGACCGCGGCCATCATCCTCGCCACCCTGCTCTGCGTGCTCCGGGACGCCTTCAATCGGGCCCTCCGAAGCCGGCTCCTCAGTCTCGGAGGCAGCGATCGGCAGCTCGGCCTCGGGCATTTCTGACACGATCGCGGCCTCGGCCTGGGTCGTTTTATGGCTGTCCTCGGGCATGTCCGAGACGATCGCGGGCTCGGCCTCGGTCTGGGCCGGCTGGCGGCTGTCCTCGGGTCTCCCACCACGCCGGCGGCGCCGGCGCCGCCGCCGGCGCTCGGACCGCTCTCCGCCCGCCTCGCCCTCTTCTGCACGGACGTGCTCATCGGCCTCTTCAGTGTCCTCGTCGTCCGTCTCATCCTCGGCGAGGACGGTTTCTTCCTCCTCTTCCGCCTCCGCCTCGGGCGGCGTCCGCGCAGCCGGTTGGAGATCCGGCGTCACGGCAGGTGCCGGCAGCTCTTTCGCGGTTTGCGCGCGTACCCGCTCGATGCGGAACAATGGGGTGAGTTGCGTTTCGTCGCCGGTGACGGTGACGCGCATGGCGTAGCGTGCCTCGATATCGGCCAGCCGGTCGCGCTTGTGGTTGAGGATATAGAGAGCGGTCGCCGTCGGTGTGTATACAACGATCTCGGCCGCACGACGCTTGCTGCCTTCCTCCTCGATCCCACGCAGCACGTGGACCGCGGCACTTTCCGTGCTGCGGACGTGGCCGGTGCCGCCGCAATGCGGGCACACGATGAAGCTGGTCTCGGCCAACGACGGGCGCAGCCGCTGGCGGCTCATCTCAAGCAGGCCGAAATGGCTGATATGGCCAACCTGGATGCGTGCGCGATCGTTCTTCAGCGCCTCTTTGATTCGGCGCTCGACCATGCCGTTGTGCTTTTTCGACTCCATGTCGATGAGGTCGATGACGATCAGCCCGGCGAGATCGCGCAGGCGCAACTGGCGCGCCACTTCGTCGGCGGCCTCCAGGTTAGTGCGTAGGGCGGTCTCCTCGATGCCACGTTCGCGCGTCGAGCGGCCGGAGTTCACATCGATCGCGACCAGCGCCTCGGTCTGGTTGATCACGAGGTAGCCGCCGGATCGAAGCTGCACGATTGGCTGCAGCATCGCGTCGAGCTGAGCCTCGACCTGGTAGCGCGAAAACAAGGGTTGCG
>JASHVB010000936.1 GCA_030039695.1 Acetobacteraceae bacterium | reverse complement strand
TGCGTTTCGCCGCGGGTGAACAGCGCTGAGCCGTGCGCACGGGGGAGGACACCAACCTCGGCGACGATTGGTCGGATGCTACGGGTGTCGCGGCCGTCGATGCGGATGCCGGTGTCCAAGATGGCATTGCGGACGATGTCCGCCTCCAGGTCGTGGAAGATGCCGCGGACTTTCTCGGGTTCCTGGCCTTCAGCGGTCAGCGCCGCGGCGAGGTCTTGGCGGACAGCCTCCACCTTGTCGTGGCGGAGCTGCTTGTCGGGCACGCGGTAGGCGTCGGCGAGGCCGGAGCGAGCCAGCGAGTCTACCCGCGCCTTCAACGCTTGCTCCTCGGCCGAAGGCTCGGGCAGTGTCCAGGGCTCACGTGCGGCGCGTTCGGCCAGTTCAATGATGGCCTGGATCACTGGCTGGAAGCTCTCGTGGCCGAAGGTAACGGCGCCGAGCATCACGTCCTCGGCGAGTTCCTTCGCTTCTGACTCCACCATCAGCACCCCTTCCGACGTGCCGGCGACCACGAGGTCGAGCTCGGTGTCCTCGATCTGCGCGGCAGTGGGGTTCAGGATATACTGGCCGTCCTTGTAGCCGACACGGGCCGCGCCGACCGGGCCGAAGAACGGGATGCCGGAAAGTGTCAGGGCGGCGGAGCACCCGACCATGGCAACGATGTCGGGGTCGTTCTCCAGGTCGTGGCTGAGGACCGTCGCGATGACCTGGACCTCGTTGCGGAAATTCTCAGGGAACAAGGGACGGATCGGGCGATCGATCAGGCGGGACTTGAGGATTTCCGCCTCGGACGGGCGGCCTTCGCGCTTGAAGAACCCCCCGGGAATCTTGCCGGCCGCGAATGCCTTCTCCTGGTAGTTCACCGTCAGCGGGAAGAAGTCCTGGCCGGGGCGGGAGGTTTTCACGCCCACGGCGGTGCATAGCACGATGGTGTCGCCATAGCGCGCGACCACCGCGCCGTCGGCTTGGCGGGCGACCTTACCGGTCTCCAGCACCAGCTTGCGTCCACCCCAATCGAGTTCCTTGCGGTAGTAATTGAACATGCATTCGTCCTTCGGATGCGCGCAGCATCGGCGGACAGCATGCCGGTCGACCCGGACTTCCCTTGCCGGCGGGAGGCGGCGTCTCGGGTCACATGGAAATGGCTGCGCCATATGGGACGCAGCCGGGCCATGAGGCCGGAAACGCCGTCGCGGTTCCCACGCGGATGGTGCGTGCCGGATCAGCGGTATGTCGGTCCGCCGCGTGATGCGGCGTTGAGGGCTGTTGCCGGCCCTCGCGGCGTTGCCCCGCCCCACCATGGGTCGGGGGTCGGCGCCGATGCGGCCCATATGGGGGTACGCAGCGGATTAGTCACGACTATATTAGCCCGTCACCCGTCATGACTGACGCCGACCCAACCGTCGATGCTTCGAGCGTCCGTGCTCAAGTGGCCTGTTCAAGGCCGGCCATGACGGGTCGGGCCGTCAGCGGCGCAGATTTAGCCGGCCGATCAGGGCCTCGTAACGGCTGCGGTCCTTCTTGCGCAGGTAGTCGAGCAGTCGGCGGCGGCGGCCGACCAGCATGAGCAGACCGCGGCGCGAGTGGAAATCCTTGGCGTGCGTCTTCAGGTGCTCGGTCAGGTTGCCGATGCGCTCGGAGAGCAGGGCGACCTGCACTTCCGGGCTGCCAGTGTCAGAGGGGGCAGTTGCGTACGCGCCGATCAGCGCCGTGCGGCGCTCCGCGGTGATCGACATCGGGGTGGTCTCCTAAGGTCAGCGTGTTACAGGACGCGCTCCGGCTTCAGCATACCGTCTTCCAGACGGGCCAGCCCAATCACGCGGCCCCCCGCCATGGCGCGCACCAACCCGCCCTGCGGATCGGCGCTGCCCGGAATACGGCCGATCAGCGTGACCAGGCTAATCGCCTGGCCGTGCCGCAGGTCGCTGGCCTCCGCGTCGGTCAGGGCCAGCGCCGGGATGTCGGCCAGCGCGGTCACGACCGGAAGCAAGAGGTCCGGTGAGGCGGGCGCGGTATCGTCGGTTGGGCGGACTTTGTCCAGGGGGGTTGCCTGAGCCTCAGTGAAGGGGCCGACGCGCAGCCGGCGCAACGCTGCGACATGGCCGAGCGTGCCGCAGGCGATCGCCAGGTCGCGTGCCAGACTGCGCATGTAGACGCCCTTACCGGAGGCGACCTCGAACACCGCGTGGTCCGGATCGGGGCGGTCGATCAGCTCGAAGCGATCCACCCGGGCCGGGCGCGGCTCCAGCACCGGGGCGCGCCCCTCGCGGGCCATGTCATAGGCCCGCTCACCGGCTACCTTCACGGCGGAGAACGCCGGCGGAATTTGCATGATGTCACCGAGGAACTGCGACAGGGCGGCTTCGATCCTATCGTCAGTGGGTCGGTCATGGGTCGTCGCCGTGATCTTGCCGTCGGCGTCGTCGGTCTCGCGCGCTTCGCCGAAGCGCAGGGTGAACCGGTACAGCTTCGTGCCGTCCATCACGTAGGGAACAGTCTTGGTCGCCGCGCCGAACGCAACCGGCAACACACCGGTCGCGAGCGGGTCGAGTGTGCCGCCGTGGCCTGCCTTCTGCGCGTCCAGGGCGCGACGGACGCGGTTAACCACGTCCGTGCTGGTCAGCCCGGGTGGCTTGTCGATGATGAGCCAGCCGTCGAGCGGACGGCCGCGCGGCTTGCGGCGGGACATGGCGGTGGGTCCGGAAAGGGCGGGGTGGGTAGAGGGGGAACGACAGGGTGTCAACAGTTACGTGCGTGAGTGCGGAGCCGTGCCACATCTGCTGTGCTTAATGGTTGTACCATCGCACTGCCGGTTACGGCGCCGATTGTCTCCATGCGTTGATATCAGAGCTCGGGATCAGGCTGAATCCGAGCCCGTCCCGCGGTGCTGATTCTGTCCTTCCTGGCACGCACCGCGGATATTTCAATCGAGCTCCTTAACTACCCGGATCTCGACGCGCGCAATTACATCTGCATGGGGGACGGCGTTCTGGGACGGGGCAACCCCTATCGCCAGCAACATCAATGAAAGCCAGACATTCAGGTTCGATAAGCCGAATGCCTGCGGCGTGCGCTGCTATCCGTACCAAACAATAGGCATCCTCGCCGTGATTGTCGTTGGCGCTCCGAGCAGCAAAGCGGCCGCTCATGCAGCACCCCAGGCGGGCAAGGCCGAGAGAGCGAAGTCGACGGGGGGATTGCTGTCGCGTGACATGAAATGCCAGGCCGGCGGCGGCGTGACGTGCAGGCCACCCTCACCTCGTCTCCCTGCCACTCCCCGTCATCACTGTGACCCGTCACCCGCTGCCCAGTTCGCCGGCCCAGCAAGGGCTGTTGGACCGCCGCTCGTAGAACCGCGGGCGGATAGCGCGCGCCAGAGCCGACAGCGGCTGCGCCGCAGGCTGTCCTGCAACGTCGCAAGCGTCTCGCCAGCTGCGATCGGCCATGGCACCAGGTCCGTTACACCAGCCTGCATCAACTCTGCGGCGCCAATGGCATCGGGCAAGAATGTCGCCAGCAGGATCGGTACGCCGGGCACAAGCTGGCGCAGCCGTGTCGACAATTCGAGTATCTCCGGCACCGCCGTAGGATGTGCCACCAGGATCAAGTCGAAGCGCTGTGGCGATGCCTCGCACGCAGCGCACGCGTCGGCGGCAACGCTGTATCCAACCGGCTCATAGCCAAGCGCCGCAAGGATCTCTTCGTCACGCAGCCGCTGCCTGGCGTCGCACTCAACAAGCAATACCGTCTCACCTTGTCCGAACGGCAGAAGCGGGTTCATACCCAGCGAACCGGAATCGAGACAGGGCAGCCAGACATCGAAACGGCTGCCGACATCGACGACGCTCTCCACATGCATGGCACCGCCATGCTCACGCACGATGTCGCGGGTGGTCGCCAGCCCGAGCCCGTTGCCATTCGCCCTGGTGGTGAAGAATGGCTCGAAGATCCGCGCCAGCACGGAGTTATCCATGCCGCGCCCCGTATCGCTGACCGCGATCCTGACATGACGGCCCGCAGCGAGCGTGCCGTGGCTGAGCACGTGCGGCTTCGCCAAATCGATCGTGGCAATATCCAGTTCGATGCGGCCGGCATGGTCCATGGCCTGCGCTGCGTTGTTGCACAGGTTGAGGATCACCTGCTGTAGATGCGCAGCAACGCCGCGTACCATGACCGCGTGCGGCACGTCGCCAGCCGCCAGCGCGACGTTCGTCGGCAACGAGGCTCGCACGAGCGACACCGCCTCTTCGATCACCGCCGAGACGTTCACAATCCGGCTCCGCACATCGTGCCGCCGGGTAAAGCTCAGGATCTGATCGACCAGCTCGCGCGCCCGCTCGCCGGCTCTGCGGATTTCGTCCAGGACGCGTGACGTGCCGCCTTGCTCGTCGGCATACTCGACGTAGCCGAGGATGGCGCCGACGATATTGTTGAAGTTGTGCGCAATGCCGCTGGCGAGTGTGCCAACGGTTTCCAGGCGCCGCGCATGTTCCAGGCGGGTCTCCAGACGATTACGCTCCTGCTCGAGCATCTGCCGGCCAAGCGCACTGGCGATCGTGTGCAACGCCATACGCAGCAGGCCTAGTTCGCCGCTTCGCGTGATCCGGCACGAATGCCCCACGGCGTCAAAACCGAGCAACATCTCGGCACCATCGATTGTCCGGCTGGTCACGCACGCCCAGCCGGTAGTGCCGGTTGCGGCCAGGGCATCCTTCGCACCATGCGGCAGACGCGCGATATTGGGCACGTGCACGACATGGTCGAACGTCGGATAACGGTGCTGCCGCAGCAGCGCGAATGCATCGTCCGGCCAGCCTGGCGGAAACACGATGCCCGGCCGGTGCCATGTGCTGGTCAGAGCGACCGCGCCAACAGCAACAAAATATGCGCGGCTGGCGCCGATGCATGACGCCATCTCCGCCAAGGCCTGTGCGACGACTGGATCGAGGTCCCCGCCGCGGGCGGTGACGAACCGCATCGAAATTCCCGACAGTACATGCTCGAATGCCGCCCGCCGGCGCAACACGCGCGCGCGCGCCTGCAACAGCAGGCCGACATACACCAGCAACCCGACCAGCAACAGCGAGATCATATACAGGACCTCGCGAAACCGCCGCGCGCTCGTGCGCGATGCAAGCTGGCGCGTCAGCAGCAGCGAGCGGACCGCCTCCTGGGTACGCATGCGGGGCAGCCTGTCGAGCGTCCTCAGCAAGTGGTCGGTAGCCGGCAGGAGTTCATATAGCAGCCTGCCATGGGCCAAGAGCGCCACGGCGGGCGATATGCCCTCGGCTGGCTGGATCCGCCGCCCCAGCGCGTCGAGACGATTCTGCACCTCAGCAACGCTGGCAGGGCCTGTGTCGAGCGTCAGATCGAGCATGGCCGCGGCGAGCGCGCTGACCTCGGGCGCCAGCGGCTCGGCGTGGTCGGGCGCACTCATCTGGGCGCTGAACAATGCGAAATACGCCAGCGAGTTCTGCAACAGCGCGTTGCTGCTCTTGAACTGCTCGGTCAGTTCCTCTTGGCGACGAACCGACGTGTTCAGGCGGTCGATCGCGGCGTCGGTGGCGGGGTCACCCGGCATGCTCGCCCGCATGCGCTGCATCAATGCGTCCAAATCGTTCGTATCGCGCACCAGTGGATCGTAGTTGCGCAACAGCCCGGCGCGCGCACTCAGGATATTGGCATGCAGCTCGGACTCGACCGTGTTAAAGTGGTCGAGTTCGCCAAGTGCGAGATCAAACCGTTCGGCCCCTGAGTCGAAAGCGCGCAGCGACAGCCAGGTCAACAGCGTGATCAGAACGATTACGAAAAGGACGGCGGCCGCAGTCCTCACGGCGGCGGCGTCCGCAACGGAACGCCGTGGAATTTTCCTGTCAACGTCTTCAGGAATGCGACTATCGTGTCGATCTGCTCGTCGGTGAGGCTCTGGTCGAGTTGTGCCCGTGCCATCTTGCGCACTGCGTGCTGCAGCGTCGGTGCACTGCCGTCGCTGAAATACGGCGCCAGTACAGCAACGTTGCGTAGGCTGGGCACGCGCAGAACCATGGGTCCCGAGGCAAGCGGGTGAAAGATACCCCGTCGCTCGTAGAGATTGCCGCCGATATTGACGCCCTGATGGCAGGAGATACAGCCGAGTGATTGAAACAGGGCATAGCCCTGCTGCTCCGTGGGCGAGAGCGCCGTCTTGTCGCCGCGCAGCCATAGATCGAACCGGCTGTCGGGCGTTACCAACGACCGCTCATACGTAGCGATCGCATCGAGCAAGCTCGACTGGTCCGGCAACCGTCCATAGACCGCCTGGAACTGCCGGACGACCCCCGGATCGGCATCCAACTTGTGCAGAACTTCGTCGACGCTGGTTGCCATATTCGCCGGATTTTCCAGGGACGAACGGGCCTGGCCTTCGAGAGTGCGGAAATTGCCTTGCCAGTTCAGGCGGAAATTCAAGGCAGCATTGAAGATGCTGAGGACGGTGAATGGCATGGGCGATCCATCATGCGCCACGACGCGATGGCTGCCGTCGGCACCATTGGTGTGGATATCATGACAGGACGAGCACGCGAGCGTCTCGTCATGCGACAGGCGCCGGTCGTTGAACAGGCGTTTGCCCAGTACGAGCTTCAACGGATTCGCCGGCGGTGGCGGGGGCACCGGTGTGATCGCCGCGTCAGCTCCGATCGGCGGCAGTGCGTGGGGACCTGCAGCGGGTGCAGCAGGTCCCAGCGTCAAACAGGCCACCAGAAGCCAGGCCGGCCACCACTGGATCTGCCGCAGCACGGAACGTCGATCAGCGGAAGGGGCCGAACGATTGCCTAATAGAACGAATATCACGCGGGTTGGCGCCGCCATCACGCACCGATTGCTCGTCCACTGCATCCCGTTGGTCGCACGACAATCGAGCGGCGGCCACGACGCTGCGCCGTGGCCAGACCGTCACGAGGCGAAACCAGCCGGGATCGTTGCCTGACGAATGCGATGGGGCGGACGCCAACCAAGCATATATGTCGATATCGTGTGACGACTTGCGCTGCGGCGTCCAAGGGTTTTCCTGCGGTGGCAACGAAGCAGGCGCATCTGGGTGCGGTTGTTCTTCCTGAAGGCAGTGATCTCCTGGAAAATCGAACGAGCATGGGCAGAACGACTGGGCGTACAGGGCGAAGCCCTCGAGGATGGCGGAACCGAGCCACGAGATTGCTCGCAGAACCCATGATCGCTCGCTCGACGTGGGCGGCGCCTGTCCGGGAGGAGCGACAGCGGCTGGTATCCCGCGCTGGATACGATGGCTGCGTTCTGGGGTATCCCCGGCCGGCAGATACGAATCTCGCATTGAACTCTCCCTTCGAATGCCAAGGGAAAGCCTGCAGTCGCCGGATTGCCGAAGCATTCCAACCACCACCGCGAAGGTTACGTCTGTAGTGTGGCATACTTTGCCAACCGGGATCGGCGTTCGCCGCTTGCTGTCCTTCGATCAGAAATATTCCACAGGCAGGGCAAAAACGTAGCCAACCCCACGCTCGGTGCGGATGATGTGCGGTGCGCTAGGATCGGCTTCCAACTTGCGCCGTAACCGCAGAATCTGCACGTCGATGCTGCGGTCATAGATATCCTCATGGAGCCGCGTGGCTTGCAGCAGGTGCTCGCGGCTCAGCGGCCGTTGCGGTGCATCCAGGAAGGCAACCAGCAGCGCGTACTCGCCCTTGGTCAGCGTTACCACAGCGTTGTCGGGGTCAGTCAGGCGGCGCGTGCCCTTGTCCAGTTTCCAGCCGCCAAAGCGACAGCGACCCTGATCTGCTTCGCGTTGCCAGGCTACGCGCCCCAGATGCTGGCGACGCAGCACGGCGCGAATCCGAGCCAGCAGTTCACGCGGGCCGAACGGCTTGGTGATGTAATCATCGGCACCAAGTTCCAGCCCGACAACGCGATCGATCTCATCGCGCCGATGACCGGTGGCGATGATCACCGGCACGTCGGAACGCGACCTTATCTGCCGTAAGAGGTCGAGGCCGTCATCGGTGCCGAGCCGAAGATCGAGAATCACGGCATCCGGCTCCGCGGTCGCGAACTGCCGCGCGACTTCCCGCGGTTGCGCGGCAGCGGCGACCCGGATGTTGTGCTGCACAAGGTAGTCAGCGAGCATGTGCTGCATCGAAGGATCGTCATCGATTACAAGAACCCGTGAAGGGCGTCCGCCCGACCCCGACTCGCTCCGCGGCACTGTTCCTGATTCAGCCGTGTTCCCGGCAGCGCATATTCCAGCCATTGTCGATCACTCCACTCAGTGAGCTACCTCCCCGGGGCACCCACCTTGTCGAAACGGGATGCCTTCAGTTGGATGCCGGCGACATGACAGCCCGGCATTAGAGGTGGTCCGGCTCCATGAGTGCGCGGACGTAGCAGCAGGCGCCGCCCTATAATCGTCTGCGCCGTTGACGGGAAGTGCAATTTCGCGATGCGCAGCAACAGACATCAAAAAAGAGCTGAAGCAGTCTATCACACAATGGTGAGGGACGGTGTGGATGCAAGAAAGTCTCGGCTGACGAACGATCATTCCGAATATAAGTCCCCTGCCCTTGTGAGAGGGGTTTGGGCGAGGGGTCAAAGCGCGAGTCGTCGTGCACCCTCGGTGAAGCCGCCGATGGTCTGGTTCGGCTCCGTGGCATCGTTGTCGCCGTCGTCACGCAGGTAGACCCGGGCCGTCCGTCCGATGCGGGCGAAATTGGTGCTCTGCGGCAACAATGTCCAGTGGTCGCTGCACGCGCCGATCGCCATATCGCCACAGCCCAAAGGCACCTCAGCCCCGCCCGACATGGCCGCGGCTGACCGGCATCCGTCACGGCGGTTTCGGGCTGCTCCGCGAGCGCCGTCTGGCCCTCTGGCCTGGGCAACTGTTAGGGACGGCGCAGTCGCAATGCCGTTGCTGTCAGAACAGCTTGTCCGCCAGCTTCCGGGATCAACTGGGTGATCTCGTCAGGATGAAAGATCGGCGAGAGGTGGCTTGCCTTTGGCGGGCGGAAGATTGCAGCCATGCCAGGACGCAAGCCCAAGAAAGCGGCAGCGCCGGCGAGCCTGATTGCGGTAACGGTACGTATGTTGATCCTCACGCGATCTCTCTTCCTGTCCAGCAGGAGTCCGATCGAATAGGCTCGTCCTACCGGGCGTCATGCGGCGGGAACATTCCCCTTCCTCCCGAAAACCAAGTGGATTTGGCGTATGTGGCGATGATGATGTGTCGCCCTCGCGAAAGGCAAAGTCGTTCCACATCGTGGCATCGACCTGGTGATTGTGCATCTCGCGGATGTTAGCGGGCCATTCTGGGGTGATCATGATTGCTTGTGTCGGATTATGGGAGACACCACGGAAGGACAAGGGATTTGCGGCGGCGAGCTCGGGACACTGCCACAGCGGCCCGAG
Source organism: Acetobacteraceae bacterium (assembly GCA_030039695.1). The sequence goes on along the minus strand of JASHVB010000936.1, from coordinate 18,586 downwards.
CGGATCGCCAGTGCTTGGCAGGCGCGCCGCATCAGCACCTCCATCTCGGAGGCCGATACGCCATCGGCATCCATCATCAGGCGCGTGAGCGGATCCACGGGCATACGGAGCCGCAGTTCGATTGCGTGGCAGAGCGGAGAGAATCTTGGCGGCATAGCGATCTGCCACATCACATGTCGGATCGGTTACAGCCGCCTCGGAGTGTCAGAGGCAGCGAACGCGGACCCCGCACCGTACCCGCTGACCACGTTACCGTAGCACCGGCTTGGAGTTCGAAGTCCGGTATCGCGCGTAGCCATTCCTCTAACGCTACCGTGATCTCCAGACGCGCCAAATGCGCACCGATGCAGCGATGAATGCCAAGGCCGAACGCAGCGTGGTGGTTCTCCGCGCGATCGATCGCCACGCTGTCGGGCGACGCAAACACCGCTGGGTCGCGATTGGCCGCCCCAAACGGCAGCATGACCATCTCGCCTTGCTTGAAATGGCAGCCATCGATCGTGGTCTCCTTCACCACTTCGCGGGCCATGGTGACGGGTGCGTAGGCGCGCAGGAACTCTTCGACGGCAGTCGGGATCAGGACCGGTTCGGCCACCAGGCGACGGCGATCGTCGGCATGTGTCGCCAGATGCCACAGCGCGGAGCCGATTGCACTCCAGGTCGTGTCGATTCCGGCAAATAGCAGCAGGCGCAAGGTCCCGTTGATGTGGTCGTCACTGAGTTTCTTCCCGTCAAGCTCTACATTGAGCAGATAGCTGATCAGATCGTCACGGGGCGCAGCGCGCCGTTGCTCGCTCTCGAACGCAAAATAAGCGATCGCCTCGGTGGTGACACGCTCGACGGTGGCCGGGTCGGTAATTCCGAGTTCGAAAAAGTCCCTGATCCACTGACGAAACAGGCCACCATCCCGTTCGGCGACGCCGAGCATAAGGGCGGTGATATGAGTCGGAATCTGCTGTGCATAATCTAGAGCGCCATCACATGTGCTTTTGCCGCGCAACCCCTCGATGCAGCGCCGGCAGAAGGCGCGAATTCGCGGCTCGAGGTCGCGGATTGCTCTAGGAGCGAATGGTGGCATCAGCAGCATGCGCTGCCCGCGGTGTCGTGGCGGATCCGAGGTGACCGGCGGCGCTTCCATGAGTGGCGGGTGTCCCTCGCAAACGAACAATCGGCGCGAGGAAAAATGTTCGGTGTCGTAGGCGATGGCCCGCACGTCGGCGAAGCGCGACGGGAAATACACGCCCTGGAAACGGTGTGTGTGAGCTATCGGACAGGTGTCGCGCAGTTGTTTCCAGATGGGATAAGGGTTTTCCACCCATCGCGGATCCAGGTGATCGAAGTCACTGGACCAATCCGTCACGGGCTGACGTTCCGGCATAGCGGTGTCCTCACTCCTGCAGGAGTTCGATTGCCATTTCGGGGCAGCACGCGACGGCGAGCCTGGCCCGTTCGAAGAGCGGTGACGGGATCGCTCCGTCGCCCTTCAATTGTACCGGTCCGTACCCGTCCTGGATCAGCAGTTCCGGCAGGAACTCACTGCACCGTGCGTGGCCCTGACATTGCTCGGGATGAACGCGCAGCATCGCCTGGCGCGGAGCGGCGGTGCCCCCTGGCAGCGCGGCGTGTGTCAGGGCACGTGCGAAGGCGGCAGGGAAACGATCAACCGCGCCGTTCCAGACTCGGCGCGCCCCGGCATATGCGGCATCGGCCGGCGTCAAGATCGTGCCTGGCGTTGCCCTGTGCAGACCGCGCTTTGCTGCGCGGGCGGGTGTGAAATCGTCTATCTCAACATCCATCGTACTGACCTCAACGTCTTTGTGCAGCGCGATGTTGACGTCCGATCATTGCCATACCTTTGCACCCGCGCATTTTCGTATTGCGATTGTAGCTTCGGGGGACTGCCGTGCGGGCGAGCGCGATTGTTCGAGCCTCATGCTCCTGACATATCGGGCTATTGTGCCTGGTCGTTATCCGACCCCAGCAGGAGATGCGCGCTGTGGCGGACGCCGCCCGGCTTCTTGCCATGCTGCAAGAGTTGCACGGCCGTTGCCATGCGGTGACGGCCGCGCCGCGCGCACGAGAAGCCGGCGCCTCCGAACGCGCGATCGATCGCGATCTGTCGGACCTGGCGGCGCGTGGCGCGCCGGCCGAGCGCGAGGTCGGCGTTGGCTCTATCCTGCGGCCACGACTATGTCTTGCTCCCCTGATGACGACCGGGGATGAGACCGACGCAGTGCTCTTGGGCCTATGTTACATCGATCAGTGCGGCGACGCTGGGTTAACAAAAACGGCCGGGAGTGCCCGCGCCGAGATCACAGCGTTGTCTCGTCGGCGATGCCGATGACGATGCCCAGTCCCGGCAGCAATGAGTTTCCGGAGACAAAGTGCCGCTCGATCTGCTGCGCTCCGCCGTCCGCACGCAGGACCGGCTCGCGATCCACTGGGTCAACGGCGATGACCGCGCTGGCGAGCGTTTGGTGTGGCCGATCGAACGCGCCTTCACCGACAGCGTCCGCGTGCTGATCAGTTGGAGCGAATTGCGCGACGCCCTCCACTTTTTTCGGACTGACCGGAAGACGCTCCCGTTGCGTGGGCCAGGCAGGCGGTGAGAACCGCGCCCGCCAGCCCCGGCATTCCGAGCACTACGAAGGTGCCGCTGATGGGCCAGCCAGCGGCGACGAACACACCCACGGCCAGCGGCCCGGCGAACGAACCGGTCCGTCCCCACCCCATCGCCCAACCGACGGCAGTGGAGCGGATAGGAGTCGGATACAGCAGCGGCGCGAGTGCGATCAGCCCGGAACTGGCTATCCCCAGGCAAAAACCGGCGCAGCTCAGGCAGGCCAGGACCGGCGTGGCAGACGGGCCAACGATGCCCAATGCACCAATCGCCACAGCACCTCCCAGCAGTGTGACCGGTATGACATTGCGGATTCCAAACGACGCCAGCAACGTGCCGGCCAGCGGGGTCCCAATTACGCTGCCAGCGGCAAACAGCGCGATCCCGTCCGCTGCGTCTGCTCTTGCGAGACCGCTCCGTTCCAGCAGCGTGGGGGCCCAGGCCGTGCTGGTGATCAGCATCAAGAACGTTGTGAAATAACTACCCCAGAGCAGGGCGGTGACTTTCCCCCTCCCTTGCCGGAACAATTCCCGCGCACCCGACTCGCAGGACTCGACCGGGCCAGCGATGGGAGGGGCCAGCCCGATGTCCGCGCCGGGGACGATTCGATTTAGCAGGATCCGGATCTGCGGCCCGGCGGCTCCTCGGCTGATCAGGAACGCGATGGACTCCGGCAACAGGAAAGGCAGCACGACAGCGAGGCCGAGCGGGACAGCGCCGCCAATGAGAAACAATGCACGCCAGCCCGCTCTAGGAACCAGCCATGATGCAAGCAGCCCAACCAGGACCCCACCCAGGGGAAAGCCTGCCCACAGCAGCGCAACCACTTGGCGTCGGCGTGATCGCGGGGTGTATTCCGCAGCCAGACTGATAAACGCTGGCATGGCACCACCCAGCCCGACGCCCGCCAGGAAGCGGAACACGATCACCTGCTGCAGATTCGCCGCATACGCCGTGCTCAGGGTGAAGACCCCGAACATGGCGGTGGCGCCGATCAGCAGCGAACGACGGCCGATGCGATCGGCAAGCGGGCCCAAGCCGAAGGCCCCCAGCATCAGCCCCAGCAACGCGGCGCTGAACAAGGTTCCCAACAGAGCCGAGGTGACGCGCAACGATTCCGCCATCGCGGGTGCTGCCACGCCAATCGCCAACAGGTCGAAGCCGTCGAACAGTGCCGTCAGGCCGCACAACATCACGATCCTGATCTGCAATGGACTCATCGGGTGGCGGTCGATCAGTGCCGCGACGTCAATCGGTTCCGGCGCCGACAGGGTCGGCGCGTGGGACGGATCGATTACGTCACCCATCGAAGTCGGACCCGCGGATCGCCAGCCCTCGATAGACAGGAGTTTGCAGTCCCGCATGGCGGGCCTTGATCTGCAGCGCGAGAATACCGGAATAGAAGCGCGATCCGCCGACCCCGTGGTTGTGGAACCAGAGGCCGGTCTGCGCCGTAGGCTTCCACATGTTGCGCAGTTCACCTTCCCAAGGTCCCGGATCACTGCGCAGTCCCGATCCAAGGCCCCAAATCCGGCCGACCTTGCAGGCAATGTCCTCCGGCAGCATTCCGAGCGCCGGGGCGCCATCGAATCCCGTGGCGTAAATCACGACATCGGCAGCAAGCTCGGTGCCGTCGGTCAGCACGACCACCGATTCGCCCAGCGCCCTCACCCCAACGCCGCTTCTCACCTTGATATGGCCGTTGATGACCAGTTCCGAGGCGCCGACATCTTGATAGTAGCCGGAGGGATTGCGCAGGATCTGCGGCACGATGCCAGCTTCGTCCTCGCCAAAGCTCACCAGAAAGCCAGCCCTGCGCAATTGCGCGTAGAATAGAGCATCCTGCTCCTTGACCTGTGCCACAAGCCGCTGGTGCATTTGCAATAGAACCCGATGGGGTAGGGAAGCAGATAGCAGGTCCGCGATTTTGGTGGTCATGCCCGCGGCGCGCGCCTCATCGCCGTAAAGGTCGGCAATGCCAGCGAGGACTCGTTCCTGACGCATGACGATCGTGGGGCTGCGCTGGATCATCGTTACGCAGGCGCCAGCCTCCCAGAGTTCGGCGGAGATATCGTGCGCCGTGGTGCCGGCCCCGATGACGACGCAATTGCGCCCTTCGTAATGAGCGCCGCTGCGCAGACTGGTGGCGTGGCATTGCGCACCCCGGAAGCACCCCATGCCTGGGAGGTCGGGAATTTTCGGCGCCCCCAGCAGCCCGGTCGCGAAAACGAGGTGCTTTGGCCGCAGCGAGACGGGGCGACCACCGCGCACGACCTCAATGCGCCATTCGCCGCCCACCTCATCGAAGTCGGCGTGGAGGCATTCTGTTTCTGGCCAGATATCGAGCTCCATCACCGTCGCATAGGCGTCGAGCCAATTGGCGAACTGATCCTTCGACGGGAAGAGCGGCCAGGTCTCGGGATAGGCCAGGTAAGGAAGCTGATCGAACCAGCTCGGTGTATGCAGTGACAGACTGTCGTAACGGTCGCGCCAGGTGTCAGAGGGTCGCCCGCGCCTGTCGATAACCAGAGTCGGCACGCCAAGCTGCTTCAGATGGGCGGCGAGTGCCAGACCGCAATGGCCGGCGCCAACGATCACGCAATAGGGCTGGCGCGTAGTGCCGATTTCCTGCCCGTCCCGCTCGCGCTGCCGGCCCCAGGACTTGCGTCCGAGATGGTAGCACGTAGGCACGCCATGCGGGCGGCGTGCGCCGCATGACTCCTCGAAGCCTTTCAGTTCGGTCGCTGCGGTCAGCAGGGTCCAGCACTTGCCATCCTTGAGGCGGATGACCGCGTGGCAACGGGCAACTTCCGTCTCGAACGTCGCTGTCGCCTCGACAACGTCCTCGTTCAGGCGGGGCGGTGTTGCGACCTGCCAGGCGTGCGGCGCTATGCGGGCGAGACATGCCTGCAGCATGTCGCCGATCGCACGGCTGCCTTCGACGGTGATGATATTCCAGGTGAACGCGGCGAGGTCGCGCCAAAATGCGTCGGGCACGAAAAGGCGAGTCGCGGCACGGATGTCATGCTGTGATGTGGCGTCGCTGAAGGCTGTCAGCCAATCATTCAGCTCCTGATGCGGCGAGGGAACGGGCATCACGAGGTCTCCAGAAGTGGCGTGACTGGAGGTTTGCCCTGTTCGATTACCGTTGGATTTCACGATTGGGCTTTTTGGCGACCGTTAGGTTACGCCTGTAGGAAATGAGACCTTCGCCGGATACCGACCACGGTCGCAGTCGGTTGCGGCCTTCTGGCCCGCCGGTCGCAGACCCGGACCCCTGCTTCATTCTGGCCTGAAAAGGGCAAGCACAGAGCCGCGATGTCAAAAGAATGAGGGCGACTTGGCGCGGCTGTCCGCAAACTCAGCGATGATAATCCCGTTCTCCGTTTCGGTGCCGCATTTACACGATCCGAGATTCGAGCCTGTGTTGAAGCGCGTGAAGGTGCGTCACCCTTCAGCGTGACAATCAGGATGGTGATGCTCGCCCGTGTCCACGCGCCACGGACAGACCGGGCACACAGGGCGAACCGGCTGATCAGTTGAACGTCGGCAGACCGAATTCTGCTCACGCATCTGTCAGGCTATCAATCCGGCATGCCAGCACGACGCAAACCGTCGAGAATACGCTCGTAGCCATGCCAATAGGAGGGAGTTAAAGCCTCAAGCGGAACTGAACTTCGTTCCCTGGCAAAGCGCTGGACGGTCATGCCGGGATCATCCTGGTCGTATTTCGCCAAGTGCAGCCTCGCGTCATCGACGTTACCGATCAATGCCTCAGCGGCCGCGAGAAACGCCCAATCGCGCGGCAAATGTGGATTGCTCTGGACCGCGAGCCGCAAGGCCTCAACAGCCTCACTGTCCCGCCCCAGGTGCATCAGGGCACGACCAAGTCCCTGAAGCCATGTCCAACGGGCGCGATCGCGCGGGGCGATCGTGTCCGCCCGGCGAAACCAGTCCACGGCTTCCTGCGCCCGCCCCAAATACAAGTTGTTCAGCCCGAGCTCACGATATGCCGTCGGCTCACCAGGATTGAGTGCAATGACCGACATGTCCGCGATAATGGCGTCCGCGAACCGTCCGCGCGCACGCAGCAATGTGGCGCGCGCCTTCACAACGCCGATGTGGTCCGGCGCCAGGACGACCGCCCGCGAGACCAACGACTCGGCTTGGTCCAGCAGGGCGGCATGCCCTGCAATCTGATATTGATTTAGGATCTGGTAGATGCAGGTCGAGGCGATGCCAACCATGGCATCCGCATTGCCGGGATCGAGCTCCAGCGCGCGTGTGAACAGCGCCACTGCTTCAACCGATCTCTCCCTCCGGCTTAGATCGGTCGCCACGGCATTCCCGCGCATCACCATATCGAGCGCGTCTTCGCGCGCATCAGTCCGTGACTGACTGCGTCGACCTTCGTCGCGCACCATCTCCACGCCGACTGTGCGCGCAAGGCGCGCAACGATTTCGTCCTGCATCTGCAAGATGTCTCGCCGCTCTTTGTCAAAGCGCTCGGCCCACAGGTGCTCGTCCGTCTCCGCGTCGATCAATTGCGCATTGACCCGCACCCGACTCGCATCCGCCAGCACGCTGCCTTCCAGGACGTAGCGCACCCGCAGTTCCTCGCCGATCTGGCGCGTTGGGACCTGACGGCCCTTGTAAGTGAAGGCGGTCGAGCGCGAGACCACAAAGCTGCCCGGCAGAGTTCGGGACAGGTCGGTCAGCAGATTGTCCACGATGCCGTCCACGACGTAGTCGAGACTCGAGTCCTGTGACAGGTTCAGGAACGGTAGCACGATGATCGACAGCCGTGGCCGCTCCGCTGCATCAGCGGCAACGACCTGTCGATCTGAATGAGCCGGTCCCCCGTCGCCGTGCGGCGGTTGGTGCTCCTGGTACCAAAGCCATTCGGTGAGTCGTTCAACGCCCGTCTTCAGGTGGCGACGATAGGTACTAAAGGAAAGCCCCAGCCGCTCGGCGACCACCTCTTGTTTCGGTCCACCTCGGAAGTATGTCAGCTCCACCGCGCGGAGCAACTTCTGATCGCGTTCATTGACAAATATTGTCTCGGCGGCGTCAGCCAATGCCTGTTGCAGATGCGTGGCGTCCGCGGGTTTCGAGCCGTGTCCGGACACAATCCGCATCTCCAGCAGACGGCTGCCGAGTAGTAGGTCGGCGCGTGCATAATGCCGCAGTGCGTCTTTCACAGCGACGTCGAAGTCTGCTCGCGTCAGCATCGTAACGTTCCGGCACGGGCCTCGTAGTCAGCTTTAGTGCGCAATGCCCCCACCCGCGTTCGCGATTCCAACCTGACACGGCCGCGCCGTGTAAACGTGGGCATGGTACCTGACTGTGATCTAGGTCACAGCTCTCGGCACCGTGATCCTGACGTCGGCAGACCTTCCGACAGGGCGCCATTCATCGCATCCCTGAAGCATCTTTGGTGCACGGAGGTCGGAACGTTGCAAAGGTGAATGCAATCGCGGCACAGTAGGGCATCCTGACCGAACCGCTCGTTAGTTGGGTCGAACAGATCATGAGCAGTTTTTGGACTGGACGTAGGGCATTCGACTGTCCGATGTCCTGTGCTGAGCAACAGCACCCGTGTCTTTAGACAGGTGCCGCGAGGGCACGACGATTCGCGTCGGCAGATCACTGGCCTGACGCCTGATCCGTTCGATTGAGGAGATCGGCAATGGACATCACCATGGACCGCGGCACGCAATGCAGCCAAAGACGTTAGATGTGGCGATGATTTACCAGGACTGTCGCCGTACATTGTGCGGGATTTTGCTTCGCATCGGAGCGGAAGCCACCGCAGCGTCGTTCGACCGGTCAGGTTGATCTTCCAGAAAACGATGCCGCCCGCTGAGGCGTCGACAGAGTGTCCGTTTGTCAGGGGCCCGACGTTCGCGCGCCTCGGTTGGACGCCGCAGCTACCGCCAGCCCGCAGTCAGACCGCGGTTCAACGTCCTTAGGGAAGGATGGACCAGCACGTGTGGAGGTCCCGCCAATGCTCGCCAACCCAGAATACTCCATGGATCCTGCCCCATCATATACATACCCGGGACCCGCCACTCCCCTGGGGCGGCCAGCCTCCGTCCTGGTGATCGACGAGGACCCGTCGATGCAGCGGACGCTGGTGGACTTCCTGGAGCAACATAACATGCATGTCTTGCCCGCTGTGTACCGGCACGACCTGGCACGTCAGGTTGCGCGGGCCGAGCCGAACGTGGTGATCCTGGACCTGGACCTGGGGCAGGAAGACGGCCTCGATCTGCTGCGCGAACTCCGCGCACAATCCGATGTGCCGGTCATCATCACTAGCGGCCATCGCCGCGACGAGATCGACCGGGTGGTCGGGCTCGAACTGGGTGCCGACCATTACGTTACCAAACCATTCTGCCTCCGCGAATTGCTGGCGCGCATCCGGGCGGTGCTGAGGCGGCACGAACCAGGGCGCATTGCGTCGCACCGCGATGCGGATCAAGGCTGCTATCGGTTCGCCGGTTGGTTGCTGGATCGCCGCACCCGCCGCTTGACCAATCCGAGCGGCACGCCGGTCTCGCTGACCAAGGGCGAATACAGCTTGCTCACCGCCTTTCTCGATGCACCCCAACGCCCCCTTAGCCGCGAGCACTTGCTGCGCGCGAGCCGGATCCACGAGGACGTGTTTGATCGCAGCATCGACGTCCAGATCCTGCGCTTGCGGCGAAAGCTGGAGCCAGACCCCAGCACGCCGCAGCTGATCCGCACCGAGCGCGGCGTTGGCTACGTGCTTATGCCGACAGTCGAACGCGTTTAGCACGACGTTCGTAATCCGTCACAAGCGTAACCAACATTAAGTACCGCCGGCAGTCGCCGCGCTTGTTCAATCTCGGGAGCGCGCCGCGCGACCACCGGCGCGAGTGGCGATGCGGGAAAATGCCTGATCCACTTTGGCCTGGTCGGGACTCTCGAGAGTGCTGGCTGCCGACCGCTGCTCGTCGAGACGCGCTCCCATCAAGCTTTCGTCCAGCTAGGGAATGACGAGGCGGGATATTGGAACTGGCGAAACACGCTTCGATCGCAGCTCACGAGGACTGCATCTCAAAGGTAACCGGACAGGTTTATCCCTCCGGCAGGGGGATGGCGGACGCGAAGACCCATCGGGATCGAATGGCGCTTGAGGGCTCGGAGCCAGAAGGCCGGGTCATCATCCGGCGGTCAACAGGAGCGCCTTTGCGAGCAGCACGATGCCCGCCCCCATCGCCGATACGATGACGAGCAAGATCACCGGCACTGCATTGTTGGGCGGCTGCGGCCCAGGCGGGTCATCATCGCGAAAGAACCCGCCGCTACGAACCATCATAACATATATCTCCAGTAACGACGCCGCCCATTTGGCGGAACATCGGAAGCATTATCGCGGGGCGCGTGCTCACGGGCGGGCAGTGAGAGGATCGCCAATCCGCCCGACCTGACATCCAAAGCGGTCGAGTTCGTGAGCAAAAGTCACCCAGGGATGCCGCGTCGCCTCCCACACGGATAGCGTCGGCCAGGGTAACGACGAGTCGCCGAATGCGCCAAAGGCGATGCCAACAAGGTCCGGGACAAAATCCGCGCACCAGAACACCGTGGAACCGCAGTTGGGGCAGAAATGGAGTTCGACCCTTCGCCCCGAATCGCTGCCGCGCGCATAGACCTTGTTCGGCCCCGTGGTGTGCACCTGCTCTCTCGGGAAATAGGTGCTGACGCCAAAGGGCGAGCCGGTACGGCGTTGGCACTCTATGCAATGACACGCGCCGACAAGCGCCGGCTCGGTGGTCGCCTCCGCGCGCAGCGACCCGCAGCAGCAACGAGCGATCCTGACCATAGCCAAACCTTCGAGAGTGCGGTTAAGGTTACATTTACCTTTCAGCGATAACGTCCGGACTTTGGACGTTGCGGGGCGCCGGCCACTTGACATGGAAAAGCGTTGTCATCGGGCTATCCTCCAAGTAAGGAGCGACAAAGCACAGTCTGGAGCTGGCAAAACGCCGTTCGATTGCCACTCACAGAGGACGCGTTTCAACCGTAGTCGGACAGGTTCACCCCTCCGGGAGCGGGATGGCGGACGTGAAGATCCCGGTGGGATCGAAGCAACGCTTGAGAACCCGGAGCCGGGCGGCGTTCCCGCCATAAGCCCAAGCCGCCTGTTCGCGATCATCCGGACCCAGCAGGTTGGCGTAGCCCCCCGGCAGGGCGAACCGGGCGAGACTCTGCCAAAGATCGTGTGCCCAGCGCCGGTGCGCTGCGCCGTTATCTCCATCGGGCTTCCAACCCGCGATGATCTCCACCATGAAGTGCTCACGGCGCAGGCCGAACGCAGCGCTATTCGGCGCCATCCGCGTCGCGGCGCCGTGCAAGTGGTGCCAGAAGACCGCACAATGCGGTGACGTCGCGTGGGCCATCGCCGCGATGATCGCGTCGGCAGCGCCTGCGGCGAGCGTGGGCAGCCAACACGTTCGGAGCTCCCAGTGGCAGCCGTTCGAAGCCTCCACCCATGCGTCGTACTGGTCGAGCATGTCGGCATAGGTCACCGGACCAACCTGGGCGGATTGCGGCGTGCCGAACGCCAGCACTTCTTCAATGACGCGCTCCCCCTGGCACCGCTCGCCGTTCCATAGCGGCACGACCATGATGACGGGTTTGCCGTCCACGCCGGACATCATGCCGACGGACACGCCGAGTTCGTCGGGCACCCTCGCCGCGAATGCCGCGTAGCGCTGCAGAACCGATGCCGCCTCGTCCCAGTTGTAGATGATTGATCCGGCGAGCATGTCGCGCGCCGGATGGAGGCGGACGCGCATAGAGGTCACGACGCCGAAATTGCCACCGCCGCCGCGCAGCGCCCAGAGCAGGTCTGGCTCAGCGTCGGGAGCGGTTGTTATGCGCCGCCCGTCCGCCAGCACGATTTCGGCGCCAAGGAGATTGTCCGCCGCCAGGCCGCAGGTCCCGTTCAGGGGGCCGTAACCGCCCCCGAGGGTCAGACCGGCCATGCCGATCGTGCCGCAGTTACCCAACGCTGCGACCAGATTGTGGGCGACAGCGGCGACAGCGACGTCTTTGGCACGCGCGCCACCGGCAACGGTGGCGACACGCGCTCGCGGGTCCACCGCCACATGCCGCATCCTGGTGAGGTCGATGACGAGGCCATCGTCGCGAAGGGCGCGCCCCGTCCAGTCGTGGCCGCCGGCGCGCACCGACAGCGGCATGCCGTGGCGCCCCGCCGCACGCACTGCCGCCTGCACGTCCTCGGGTTGTCTGCAGAACGCGACCATCGCCGGTCGGCGGCGGACGGCACCGTTCCACACCCGGGAACCCTCGTCATAGAGGTCGTCCCCTGGCAGCGCCACCCGGCCGGATATGGTTGCCCGTAGCTCGTCTATACAGCTTGAGCTACTTCGATCCTTTGAACCCAGCATGGTCGCACTCCTGTCGGTCACAAGAGGCGCGTTATGGTGCCCGCAAACTGCAGTCCTGTTGCGCCGCAGAGGAATCGTGTTTCACCCGTAACCTGGCGCTTGAACGCTCCTGCCGATAACCTGAAGTGCTCGCTCGCTATTCGAATTTGCCTCTCATAACGAAATGAAGGGCCGATGCGTGGCAGAACCAGCTGGGGAACACAGCGCGGCACGCGACGCTCATTAATTGGGACAACCCGATCAGGTCGGTATTGCGACCATGCCTCCGCGCACTGTCCATTCTCATGGTGGCTACGGGGTCGGGCGCTAAGGCAGCGACGTTGCTGAGCCCGGAGCCGATCTACAGCACTCGGGTCGTCAGGCTGCAATATGCAGTTCCGAAAACGGCAGGCAAGTTCTGGAATTCGCGTCCATCTCGACTGGCAGCGCATGCATGACCTCATACGCGTGGACACCGTCGCCTTCCGCGCGCCAGAACAGTGCGAATTGACCAAGGCGGCTTCGGCCAGACACAGGCCAGTTCAGATCAAGTCGGCGTCATAGAGCCGTAGCGCAGCGGGCAAATTAATACCGAATTCCTGGTGGCGCTCGTGTAAGCCCCCCATAGATATATCACTGGGACACGGTGGCACCCCAACGCTTGGCGTGACGGACGGTGCCGGTGAGCGAGATGAGCGATCGGGAATGAACCCGGCAGATGACCATTTTGCACCGCTTCATCGTCGGCGGGGGATGTCGTGTTGCCATTTGGATGAAGCAAAGTGGCTGCGAGCGCTGGCAATGCTGTTTGGCGCGAGAAATTGGCCGTGCGAATTTCCCGGTTTAGCGGCAACATATGAGAACTCCGGGAGGAGAAATCCAGCGGTTCGGCCGTTTCCTACTGCGTCCTGATGTCGTCAGCGGCGACCAAGGCGACTAAATGTGTCAGGCCAATATTCTCAAACTAACAGCACCGGATTACCGTGATTCCCGCTTCAAGCGACAATTCCGCAATCCAGCGGCAGTTGCACCCCTCTGAAATTGCAGCAATGCCTGTATTACTCCAAACGACAGCGTGGCCACAAACGTGGCAGGCAGGGGGGACCGATCACGCCAGGGCCTTGTCGATCAAACGTGTCGCGACGAGCTCCAACAAACGCTGCCTCGTCCGGCCGGCAATCTGGTCGATGGAGGGCGTTCTGGCTAATCGAGCTTCTGCATATCGACGGATCTCGTCTAGGGTTGGAAATTGCGGAAGCTGGATTTCGTCCAGGAATTCCTCCGCCTGACGACGAGCTATCCGTGCGCATAGTCGCAGTTCTCCCCAATTTTGAGTGAGTGCCAGTGCGTCGCGCACCTGGTCGGTGATGCGCTCAATCGGGAAAGAGGCGGCAAGCTGGCGGGCAACCTTCTCAACAATATCGCGAGCCAGCCTTTGCTCGCACTTCAGCACCGCCGCTGGCGGAGTACGCAGGTCCCACACCATCCCCAGCAAGCTCAGGAGCCTGAGAAGATAGAATGTCAGATCGTATTCCCACCAGCGAAAACCCTGACGGACTGATGCCTGATATGCGTGATGATTGTTGTGCCAGCCCTCCCCCATAGTGAAAATTGCGAGCAACCAGTTGTTTCGGGAATGGTCACCGGTGACGTACCTTTGCCTTCCGATGATGTGGCCGATCGAGTTGACACTGAAGGTTACGTGCCAGACGGCCACGGTGCTCCAGCAATAACCAACAACAAGCCCTGGCCAGCCGGCGGTCAGCCAAGCGACCACAGCCAGCGCGATGGTTGGCAGGTAGATATGCCGATTTAGCCAGCGAAGCTCTGGGTACTGAGCAAGGTCACGAACAACATCGTAGTCGGTTTCGTCATGTTCCGGCATGAACGGCCAACCGATATGCGCGTAGAAAAACCCTTGCCACTCTGGCGAGTGGACGTCGCGCTCGGTGTCCGAGTGCCTGTGATGGTTGCGATGCTTGGCAGCCCACCAGAGCACGCCACGTTGCGCCGACGTCTGCGACGCAAAGGCCAGACAGAATTGGATACACCGGCTGGTCTTGAAGGCGCGGTGTGCGAAGTAGCGATGATACCCGGCTCCGATCGCGAAGATCCGGAAGACATACAGGGCGAGCCCAGTCAGCAATGCCCGCTCGGTCACGCCCGTCCATATCGCGGCAAGGCAAGCGAAATGCACGAACAGAAAGGCCAATGATACAGGGTTGCGCAACAGTTTCATGTTTCCCGATCCCGACTGCCAGGGCGATGCTGCGCCAGTACAGCATTTCTTTGAAGCCGGGTGCCATCAGCCGCCACGACCTGGCGCTGTCCGTTATCGGCCCTTGTGCGATTGCGCAAAGGTTGAGGCGGCGGCATCGTATCAGAAATTCATGTGACTACAGAGACTTGGTGGCATTGTGACACCGACCGCGACATCACTGGTGTGCGTCGAGGAACCGCAAAAAATTGCCCCCTTCCAACGGCTTCTCGATTACGTCCTCGATGCCACTCTCGACGGCGCAGGCAACAACGTCGGACCGTAGCGAGCCGGTGATCAGCAGGATGGGAAGTCCGCCCCCCTTTACTGGACAGCTGCGAGATTTTGATCGACGACCACGCTGGCCAGCCAGGCCACATGGTCATCGATGCATGTCGTCGCCGAGGCGTACCGCACCATGCGCCGTCAGGTTCAGGTGCTTGCGGAGAATGATTACGGCCCCTTGCGTCGTTCGGCGCGCGTCGGATACGCTTCGTCCGGACCGCTGGAGCTGATTTGTCGGTCTAACCATTTGACCTCGTGACAATCGTAACCTTTGTCACCATCCCTTGAAATGGACTTGTAATCGGCGGGTTCTACTCCTGCACCGAGTAAGGCGCTGCTGCGTCGGCTCGCCGACCGCCCTAAAGATAGTGTTTAGCATTCCATGCCCGAGCGAGTGAGAGGAGCATATCATACATGTCTAATGATCGAACCGTTTCTCGCGACAGCGAATCGCAGAGGGCATCTGGCACATACTCAGTATTCTCGCCGCAGCAGGATTTGCGGCCAGCCAATCAATACCTAACTGAGGTAACGTACGATGATCACGAGTACTGTGTCATGCTGTGCACGTTGCCCCGGGGTGTGGTCGTGCCGTTGCACAGCCACGCGGATCGCGAGACCTTCTATGTCATCGCTGGAAATCCTGACTTCTTCTCGACCGATCACTGGGAAACGCTCAGCCCCGGGAATGTGGTAGACGCACAGAATGGCATCAGGCACGCTTGGAAAAATTCTTCCGAGGCTACCGTCTCCATGCTTTGTATAACGACTATGCGTATGGCCCGCTTTCTGCGTGATGCTGCGGTCGATAATGGATTCCCCGTTTCGCCGGCCGATGGCCAGCGTTTCCTAAGGCTCGTTCGAGAACACGGGTACTGGTTAGCAAGCGCGGAAGAAAACGCCGCTATTGGACTGCACGTTAATTGGGGGTGATCATGTAAGCCGACCCCGGATTGAAAGTAGGGATAACTCGCCCTCCTGTACTGGCGCGAGAGGCAATGCGAAAGTATTGGCTTCCATCGTCAGTGCGCTGATCGCTTACGATTGAACCTCAGCGTCACCTCCGTGTGTGACGAAGTCAATGCGCGCGTGCACGTCGCGGCCAGCGCACCCGCGACTTCAGGTCGGGAGTGCTGTGCGGCTGAACGCCAAGTGTGACGTGGGTCACGGCGCTCACCGCCAATGGATAGTGAAATTGGCGCATAACGGAGTTGCTCTGATGACCGCTTCCAGGCATTGCTCGCCTTTGGTCGCGTCAGAGGCCAGCACTGCCTCGACGCCCCGTACGACAGGGGCCCGTACCGGACGGCAGATTTCCGGCCCGGCTGTCCGTTCACCTGTCCGGGTCTCGGGCAGGGTCGCCCAGGCATTCGTTTCCACGCTCGCTGAGCCGCTCAACGCGTTGATACGGCTCGAGCGGTGCGGCTCAGAACCGCTTGGCGTGGATTACCGGGACCTCGGCGACATCGGCGTCACGCGAATAGATATCGCCGCCATTCGCGCCGGCACCGATACGCGCGCCTCGTTAGATGATGCAGAACGGAGCGTGTTTTGTCCCAATGCCGGCGAGGCGGTGACGCGGACGCCGGCAAAGCACGGTCCAGGTTCGCCGAGCGTGCGGTGGGACGCGAGATCGCCACAAATCATGTACGGAAAATCGCATTGGAATATTACGCAATGACAGCCACCGCGCCTGTTGGATATCTCGCTGCCAGCCTTGTGTTCGCCACGTTCTGCACGAAGCACATGGTACCGCTCCGCGCTATCGCGATCGCCAGTAATGTCGCTTTCATCAGCTACGGTTACCTCGGCGAACTGTGGCCGATCCTGATACTGCACGCTGCCTTGCTGCCGATGAACATATACCGTCTACGGCAGGCAGTTTTGCTTGAACAGCCGGGCGACGCAGTGAAACGTCATCCGATCGCGAGCCGGCGTCGGCAAGCCGATGCTTACCCCGATCGAAAAGGCACCGCAAAGGTTTCAGCTTCTGCCACCTGATCGACGTTGATCTGGGCGCGCTCGGTCTGGCCCTCGCGCACCAAACGAACTCGATGCGCCGCGTGGCGATGTCCGTTCCGTTTGCTGAAGTGACGTTAAGATGCGGCAACAATGCCCTCTTCACCGGGCATGCTCTCCGTCACCAGGTGCCGCAGGCTTCGGACAACCTGAAACCGGCGGTCGGTGAGTTAGTGCGAGCCCGGCTGCGTTTCGACGATTGGACGACACAGTGTGATGTTGCCGTTCGGACGGAGAATGGTGCCGAATTGCGATGCCGCTGCTGTTTGAAATGAGAAATTTTGTTAACCGAGGTTCTCACTATTCCCCCAATCAATGAAAATCATTGGCGGCCCCCATTCGACTCGACCTGCGTATGGCCCGTGAGGACACAATCATGATATCGCCGCACCTGCATCGCCCATTCAGGATCGGCGACAGCGCAATTGTGTCCGCTGGGCGGCGTGAGACCCCGCATTCGGCAAGGCAATTGCCCTGCTTGTGCCCGGGTTCAAGTTAACTTTCTGAGGCCCTCCTTGAGGCGGGCGCCAGCGCTGGCGCCTTGGTCCTGGTTGCCGTGGTCGGGCTACAGAGGGCGTGCAGGTGGCCGAGATAGTGGTCCGCCACCCCAAATTGCCGCCGACATGTCGGCGAATCTTGCGCCGAGCGTGATTGGAATGAACAATCGGGAAGAGGATCTTCCCTATGCGAATTTCGCCATTCGGCATACTGCTGCACGTTTCAGGCGAGGGCGGCGGCACCGGCCATTGCGATGACCACCGAGTTCGTAACCTCCGATCCGGCGTTCCCGCGTGCCGCCCCTGACACGCAGGCGCCACCACGCGCGGTAGCCCCGAAGCGCGTCCCGGTGTGGCGCGGACTCGCTATCAGGTTGTTTATTCTGTTGCTTGCCGTCGTGGTGATCGGGGGTGTTGCGACGCAATGGGACTGGTGGGTAGGGGCAGCCCGGCTGCAGACCACCGACGACGCCTATCTCACAGCCGACTTGACACCGCTGGCAGCCCAGGTGCCGGGATATGTGCGCCGTGTCGTTGTGCGCGACTTCCAGAAAGTGAAAGCCGGCGATCTGCTGGTAGAGATCGACGACGACGATTACGGCGCGCGGGTCGCACAGGCCGCAGGAAATGTCGCAGCCGCTGCCGCGGCCATCGACACGATTCGCCAGCAAAAGCTGCTGCAGCAGGCATCGATCGCGGCGGCTGAGGCAGCGATCAGGGCCAGCGCTGCCGACCTCACCCGTTACCACCTGGAGACGCTGCGCCAGCAAGCACTGCTCGCGACCGCGATCGCCGGCACGCGCCAGGCGGTCGAACAAGCGGTGGACAACGAGCAACGGACTGCCGCGACGCTGACCGTAAACAAGGCCCAGCTCGCCGCGCAGATTCAGCAGATGAACGTGCTTGATAGCCAGGAAATGCAAGCTCAAGCCACGCTCACCGTTCAGCGCGCAGCGCTGAACCTTGCGCGCATCAATCTCGGCTATACTCGGATTACCGCGCCCGTTGATGGCATGGTGGGTCAACGGCAGGTTCAGGCCGGCCAATACGTCTCTACCGGGACGCAGGTGATCTCGATCGTTCCGCTGCCGCATATCTGGGTCATCGCGAATTACAAGGAAACCCAGATGACCCGCATCCGTGTCGGTCAACCGGCGCGCGTCACGGTCGATGCCTTCCCGCACGTCGTGTTGCACGGTCACGTCGATAGCTGGTCGCCGGCATCCGGCGCGCAGTTCTCACTGCTGCCGCCCGATAACGCCACCGGCAATTTCACCAAGGTGGTACAGCGGATCTCGGTGAAGATCGTGCTGGATCCCGATGCTGCGATCGATGATCTGTTGCGCCCCGGCATGTCCGCTATCCCGACGATCGACACCAGATGAGCATCATCGCCGACGCATTCCAGCGGATCTCACAACACTGGCGCGCCACGCGCGCGCACACGCTCTGCCACCCGGCCGATAAGGAGGCCCACGCGCCACAGGCG